>JBEPXL010000424.1:0-3930 GCA_041641935.1 Desulfobacteraceae bacterium
CGCAGAAGCAAACAGGAAGATGACGCTCAAGCCAAGCCAGGAAAGATAAAGGGAACCATTATTCTGTTTCTGAAATAATGCAATCAGAGAAAAAAGAACAGAGGAAAGCAGGAGTATTTGAGTCGAAAAAAAGGTAGGGACATTCCGCTCCATGTCAAGATCAAACAGGCTGGTGATGAAATAGGAAAATGATTCTCCGAGCAGAAAGTTGACTACCATGATAACCGAATGGATCAGAACAAGAATCGCCATGATCACCCACAGAAGACGAACCAACTTTGCTGAATTCAGTTTCAGCTCTATCCCCACGAAAGATGGACGGTTATCATAGATTTCAGAAGATACTCTTTTCATGTAATTCTCCAGGCTGCTTCAGAATCACGATATGATGTTGACAAATTTCCCATGCGAAGAAAAACAGAAACAGATTCGCCCAGGTCTTGGCCAGATCCTCCAGTGAAAGCCGAAGCATCATTCGGGACGGCAACAGTGCATCTATACCTGTCATCACCGCAAAAAAAGTTGCCGCCAGAAACAGATTGACCTGTATGGAACGGGACCTTTTGCGGATATCCCCCCAGAAAAACAGAAGGGCGATTTCCAGCAGCCCAACACCCAGAAGAATAAGTGCATCATTGATTTTCAAACGTACTCCCAGCCATTCATGGATCATAAACCGATCATCTAAACCGAGATAAGCAAAAATGAGAATCTGGGAAAGGTAAAAGGCTCTTGTTCTGCGATGAAGTGGACTGCTGTCGGTAAGAGTAACCGAGACTGCAAACAAAAGGGCGGTACTCCAGAGCAGAAAAACGGACAGCGTCGTGTTGACGGCATAGAACCGGACAGGACCGGAAATATCTGTAAAATAGTTGCGCACATAATCCTGCTGATGGAGCAGTTCAATCCCCACGAGCAGAATGCTGTAAATCCCCATTCCAACCTGCAGTAGAATCTTTCCCAACCGTCTTTTTCCTTCAGAAACAATCCATATTATTTGAATAGATCAGATAATATAGCATAAAGTTATTTCCAAAGCGAATAAAATACTTCTCGGCAGAATGGCGCAAGACAGATGGCGGGAAGCATGGAGATCATGTGCAATATGGGGGTTCATCTCATGCCAGTCCACTGTCTGCAATTTTCAGTTCCCTGAAGCCATTCCTCAATTGACACAGTATACGAAGCCTTCTATAATTCGATGATTTTTCCCTGTTACATTTATTAGCCAGCTTTGTTTCCCGTTTTCCTTGCTTCGATAGATGGGAAAGGATGGAGACAGAGCAGATTTGAGTCAGCACATGATATCGACCGAAATCAACGGGATTCCCTGTTTCCGGTTTTCACATCTTGCCGGGTTTCCTGAGCTGCGGCATGCCATTTTTACCCGGAGAGGCGGTTGCAGCACCGGTCCGTTCCGGAGCCTCAATGTAGGCCGCAGCGTCGGTGACCGTGCGGATGCCGTTGCGGAGAACCGGGAACGAATTGCAGCGTGTATGGACAGAAAGGAACTGGTGCTGGTTCACCAGGTTCATGGAAAAGATGTGCTGATCCTGGAAAAAGGGCGGATGTCTGATTTTTCCGGCGAAGCCCCTCCCCGGGCAGATGCCCTGGTCACCAGTGATACCGATATCAGTCTCATGATCCAGACCGCCGACTGTCAGGCGGTACTCCTGTATGACCCGGCGCAGCGGGTTGCGGGAAACATACATTCGGGATGGCGCGGCAGTGTGCAGAACATCATCGGCCATACCATTCAGACCATGATCCGTCACTTCGGCAGTGATCCTGAAACGATATATGCCGGTATCGGTCCTTCTCTTGGCCCCTGCTGTGCCGAATTCGTCAACTACCGGACCGAAATTCCGGAATCCCTCTGGCCCTACAGGGATGAACGGGACCGGTTCGATTTCTGGGCCATCAGCCGGGATCAGCTGACAGCCGCCGGGGTGTTACCGGCGCATATCCGGACCGCCGGCCTCTGCACCCGCTGCCGGACGGACCTGTTCTACTCTTACCGGGGCGAAGGCAGAACCGGACGGTTTGCCGCCGTTATCGGAATGCAATGAAGTGATGATGCCCGCGCAGATGCAGGAGGAAACCACACAGGAAGAACGGAAAACCACCCCGAAAGGGCTCTGGATTTCTCTGAAAAAAAGCTATGACCGGTTTCTCCGGATCCGGGGCAATCCCCATGAAATCGCCCTCGGATTCGCCCTCGGCCTCTTTATCGGCATGACGCCCTACATGGGCTTTCACATGGCCATTGCCATCTGCATTGCCGCTCTTCTCAAATGGAATAAAATCGCCGCCGCCATCGGTGTCTGGATCAGCAATCCCCTCACCGCTCCGTTTCTTTACAGTGCCACGTTCTACGTCGGTTCCCTCTTTTTTTCGGTAACGCCTGCCTATTTCATGCCGACAGAACTGTCCCTGAAAATGATTCTGGAAATGCTCAAACACGCCCCGCAAATCTTCTGGATTCTGACGGTCGGCGGGGCTGTTCTGGGGCTGCCGCTGGCGGTGGCCGGGTACTATCTGGCCCTTTCGACCATTTTGAAATACCGGGAGGAGATTCAGCGGAAACTGGCGAGGGACCGGAAAAGGAAAAAGCTCAGGAAAAAGCCGCCCCGGAAAAAGAAGGAACACCGTTTCCCCCGTTCCGGAGACCGGCGGGACGATTAAACGGCTTCTTTTTCGGCGACCTCATTTTTCTGCACACCGGACAGGGTGCAGAAAAAAAAGATGGTGACCCCGGCACACATGACCAGGGAACTCCAGAAAAAGGTCTGCCGCAGTGCCACCATATCCATCAGCATGCCGGCCAGGAAGGCCCCGGTCATCATGCCGAGGCTGTGGCCCATGGTCAGCAGGGCCATCACCGCGCCCATTGCCTTTTTTTCCACACCTTTCTGAACAGCGATGGCCATCAGCGGCGCCATGGAAAGGCTGCCGCCGATTCCGAAGATGATATTGGCGATACACAGATCGGCCACACTGCGGGCCCAGCTGAACGAAATCATCGCAAAAATGACAACCAGCCCCCCCAGAAGGATCATCAGCCGCTTGTTGGCCCGGTCGGACAGATATCCCATCGGCGTCTGAAGCAGACCACTGGTCATGATCCCGAGCATGACCAGAAATCCGATGGCGGAACTGGAGAGGGAAAAACCGGCATCGGCAAAGACCGGCAGAAATCCCCATATGGTTCCGATACAGGCGGTGTAGGCGAACCGGTAGAAAAAAATGCCGTCAACCACCGGGTCACGCATGAGTGTCTTCCACGGGACGAAAGCCTGCCGGTGCATCGTCACCCGCTCGAACCGGGACGGCGGCAGCAGTACAAGCGCCAGCATGCAGCTGATGAAGGAGAGGAATCCCATCGTGACAAAAGCGGCATTGAGACTGAACCGGTCATTGAGCATTCCGCCGATGAGAGGACCGATGCTCAGGCCGGTAAAGATGGACATGTTGAACATGCCCATGGTAAAGCCTTCCCGGTTCTTCGGCGTAATATCGCCGACATAAGCCTGGCTGACAGGCATGATCATGGCAGAGGCAATTCCCTGGATAAACCGGATGGCGATCAGGATTTCCACCCGTGTGGCTGCAATGAATGCAAATGAGATGAGGGCATAGGAAAAAAGACCGGTCACGATGTAGGGCTTCCGGCCCCGGCGGTCCGAACATCTCCCGAAGTAGGGCAGAAAAAAGGTCCGGGAAAAGGCAAACGCGCCGAAGATGAGTCCGATGTAGATGCCGCTCGCCCCCAGGTCGTGCGCGTAGACCGGCAGCAGCGGTACGACAATCCCGACACCGGTCACCGACGTGAAGATGGAAAAAAAAAGAGTGGCAAATATTTTTTTGTCCGCTAGTTCCATTCTCTCCTGTATTCTGCAGGGGTAAACGATATATCATAGCAGACCCGGT
>JBEPXL010000425.1:0-3912 GCA_041641935.1 Desulfobacteraceae bacterium
AAATCTATTGATTTACTCTTTGGATTTTATTACACTTCCCGATGATGTAAAAATCCGGAACATGAATCATGACGAACGGGAAAACAGCGGTATGGGCAAGAGGAATCGTAACCGGTTTAACATGTTGTGTGATATTGGAGATCTGTCCGCCCTGCTGAGCGGAAGCCATGATATTGAAGGCTTTCTGCAGTGTGCGGTCGATCTGGTGGCCCGTCATCTGGATGCCGATGTCTGTTCCATTTATCTCTATGACGAAGTTTCGGAAGACCTGGTACTCAAGGCGACCGTCGGGCTGAACCCCGAAGCGGTCGGCCGGGTCCGGATGAAGCCCGGAGAAGGGCTGGTGGGCAGTACCTTTCTCCATCTCCGGCCCTTCCGGGAGGCCAGCGCCAGCAAAAATCCCGTCTTCAAATATTTTGAAGAGACTCAGGAAGAGCGCTTTGAATCTTTTCTGGCCGTTCCCATCCAGCGGGGCATCCAGAAGATCGGGGTGCTGGTGGTGCAGCATGAAAATCCGGACTCCTTCACCGAAACCGATGTGATGGCGCTCCGGGCATCGGCGGCCCAGCTCGCCAGCGCCATCGAAAACGCGCGGCTTCTGATCGACCTGTACAAGGCGACCGGAAAACGGCCGGCGACGGATTCATTGACGGAGGAACCGCGCTTCATCAAAGGCATGTCTGCCTCCGGCGGATATGCCCTTGCCCCGGCTGCCGTTTTCCGCAAAAGCCATGTCGATCTCCTGACCCGCCCGGGGCGCTGGGACAGGACCTATACCGTCGACGACTTTCATGCGGCCCTGGAAAAAACCTCCGCCCAGCTGATCGATCTCCAGAACCGGCTGACGGAACGGCTTCCCGAAAGTGTCTCGCTGATCTTCACCGCCCATTTCATGATCCTGAAGGATTCAAAGTTTATCAACAAGATCGTTCAGCTGATCGACAAGGGCATTTCCCCGCCCGACGCCGTCAAGACCATCGCCCGGCAGTACATCCAGATCTTTTCCGCAAGCCCCCACGCCTATATCCGGGAGAAGGTGAGTGACATGGAAGACCTGGCCGGCCGGATCATCAAGAATTTCTCCTCCCCGAAAACGGAATCCAGAGCCCGGACCAATGGCGGCCACATTGTCATTGCCGGAGAGATTTATCCGTCAGAGATTCTCAAGCTCGCCTCGGAAGAGATCCAGGGCATCGTCCTGGTGAAGGGGGGCGTTACCTCCCATGTATCCATTCTGGCCCGTTCGCTCAAGATTCCCATGATCATCGCCGACCAGTCCGACCTGCTTCACCTGCCCGAAGGGACGCCGGTTCTGCTGGATGCCAGCATCGGCAACATCTATATCCATCCTTCCGAAGAGGTTGTCCAGCATTTCGAGAAACAGTACAGGATACAGAAGGCGGCGGCGGTGCTGCCGAAACCGATCGCACCGGAGACCCGGACCCGCGACGGAATTCGGATACACCTGATGGCCAATGTCAATCTGCTGAGTGAACTGGAAACCACGAGAAATCTCAATGCCGAGGGGATCGGACTCTACCGGACTGAATTTCCTTTTCTCATCCGCCCTGCCTTTCCGTCCGAGGAGGAGCAGTATATGATCTACAAACGGATTTTCGATGAAATGGAAAAGCGGCCGGTGACGATCCGGACCCTGGATATCGGTGGAGACAAGGCCCTGGTCTACGCCAATACCACCAGCGGCCTCAACCCGGATCTGGGGCTGCGCTCCATCCGGTTTTCCCTGCGTCACCGGAACATCTTTGAGCAGCAGATCCGGGCAGTGCTCCGGTCCGCCGCTGCCGATGACAACCTGCGCATCATGTTTCCGATGATCTCCTCCATCGACGAATTCCAGGAAGCCCGGAAAATGGTACAGATGTGCATGGCCGATCTGGAACGGGAACAGCTGCCCTGTCACCGCTCACCGGCCATCGGCATGATGGTGGAAGTACCGGCGGTGGTGCCCCTCATCGATGCCTTTGCCCGGGAGGCGGATTTTTTCTCCATCGGAACCAATGACTTTGTCCAGTACACCCTGGCTGTGGACCGGACCAATGAAAAGGTGTCGGACTATTACTGTCCCGAACATCCGGCGGTACTCCGCGGGCTGCACCAGATCGTGCGGGCTGCCGTCAGTGCCGGAAAAGATGTCTCCGTCTGCGGGGAAATGGCCCACGAACCCGAGTTCATCCCCTTTCTCATCGGCATCGGGGTCCGGACCCTGAGTATTGATCCCCAGTTTCTGCCCGCGGTCCAGGAAAGGATTGCTGCCCTCAAATTTTCAGATGCCCAGCAGCATGCGGAACTCCTTCTGGCGGAGATCACCCTCCGGGGCGTCCGGCAGATACTGAGCCGCCAGGACGGGCTGACGCTGGTGTAAGGAGAGAGACCATGCCGCATTACTGTCCGGCATTCCGCCGTTGTTTCCCGCTGCTGTTTTTTTTCTGCCTCCTCTGGCCGGTTTCGCTTCCGGCCGGTGACATCATCGAGTATGATTACCGGGTCATCCGGACCTATCCCCATGATCCCGACGCCTGGACCCAGGGACTTGTCTATACCGACGGAAATCTGTACGAATCGACGGGCCAGTATGCCCGGTCTTCGGTGCGCCGGGTGGAACTGACCACGGGCCGGGTACTTGACATCTACGGTCTGCCCTTCCATCTTTATGGGGAGGGACTGGCGGCGACCGGCGACCGGCTGGTACAGCTGACCTGGCGCAACCATGTCGGTCTGGTCTACAACCGGTCCACACTTTCACCGGTTGAAGAGTTTGAATACCCGACCGAGGGATGGGGGCTTGCCTGGGACGGAACCCGTCTGATTCTGAGTGACGGCACGCCGACCCTCTATTTTCTGTCCCCGGAAGATTTCAGCGTCATCGGGAAAGTGACCGTGACCGAGGACGGGATGCCGCTGGCCCGGCTCAATGAACTCGAATATATTGATGGCAGGGTCTATGCCAATGTCTGGCTGACGGACCGGATCGTGATCATTGATCCCGAAACCGGCCGGGTGACGGGACGGGCGTACCTGAGCGGCCTTCTGACGGAGGCCGAGCGGGAAAAGGCCGATGTGCTGAACGGCATCGCCTATGACCGCTGTGGAGACCGGCTTCTGGTCACCGGAAAACTGTGGCCGAAACTCTTTGAAATCGAACTGCTGCCCCGTTCGGGGGAAACAGCGGGTACGCAGTCGGCGCGGGAGGTGCCAGTGAAGAAACCGTAAGCCATACGGGTGTGATGATGCTGGTTTCCGTACATCACGCCGTCGGCATGACCGGACCGGGGGGTCCGTGGCCGCAAGGCCGGAAGAAGGTCAATGTCGAAGGAAGAAAAAGGAAGGAGGAAGGAAATGAAAAGAATACTGCTCTTGATGATGGTGTTTTCTGTCATCGGTATATTCTCTCTGTGGGATATGGCCGATGCCGTGAAAACGGATCCGAATTTTGAACAGGTCGGGCTGGCTTCCTACTACAGCAGCCGGTTGCATGGCCGCAAGACAGCCAGCGGAGAACCGTATCACAAGGAAAAACTGACGGCCGCCCACCGTACACTGGCGCTCGGAACAAAAGTCCGGGTGACCAATCTCAGCAACAAAAAGACGGTGGAGGTAAAAATCAACGACCGGGGTCCCTTTGCCAAAAGGCGGATCATCGATCTCTCCCTGGCGGCAGCCAGAAAGCTCGATCTGGAACAGAAAGGGGTTGGTAAAGTCCGGGTGGAAGCGGTCGAGTAGCAGGCAACTCCTTATTAAAACAGTCGGGCAGCCCGGCGTATAGCCCGGGCTGCCCCTTTCCTTTTACAGTTCTGCAGACCTTGCAGAAGCGTGTTCCCCTCTTCAATTCAGTGGCGGACCGGAGGCGCGGACCGGCTTCTCCTCTTCCCGGATATCCTCTTTTTCGCTGTG
>JBEPXL010000426.1:0-3912 GCA_041641935.1 Desulfobacteraceae bacterium
GATCTGGGCACTGGATATTGTGGAAAAACCGGAACATCCCGCCTCCAGCTATGCCGTCACCGGTCTCTATTTCTATGACAACCGGGTGCTGGACATTGCCGCAGGCCTGCAGCCCTCTGCCCGGGGGGAACTGGAGATCACCGATGTCAATAAAACCTACCTCAGCAGAAGATCACTTCAGGTGGAAAAGATGGGGCGGGGGATTGCCTGGCTCGACACCGGAACCCATGAGAGTCTGATTCAGGCATCCAACTTCATTGAGGCCATTGAATCACGACAGGGGCTGAAAGTCTCCTGTATAGAAGAAATCGCCTATCGAAAAGGTTTTATCGGTGCAGAGCAGGTGGAACAACTGGCCGGTCCGCTGATGAAGAGCGGGTACGGTCAGTATCTGCTGGACATGCTCACCCATGAGGATCAGCCATGAAGGTAGTGCCAACCGATCTGGACGGTGTACAGATCATTGAACCGAAGGTGTTCCGGGATCATCGCGGGTTTTTCCTGGAAACCTACCATGAGAAACGGTACCGGGAAGCGGGCATCCCGTCGCGTTTCGTGCAGGACAACCTCTCTTTTTCCGTCCGGGGAACCCTGCGGGGGCTCCATTACCAGCTCCGCCACCCGCAGGCCAAGCTGGTGCAGGTACTGACCGGGGAGATCTTCGATGTGGCCGTTGATCTGCGTCCCGGCTCCCGGACCTTCGGCCGCTGGACCGGCGTCTATCTCTCCGGTGACAACCAGCGCCAGTTGTTCATTCCCGAAGGCTTTGCCCACGGCTTCTGCGTATTGAGCGAGACAGCCTATTTCAGTTACAAGTGTTCGGATCTGTATACGCCGGGGGATGAAGGCGGCATCTTCTGGGCTGATCCGGAGATCGGGATTGACTGGCCGGTTTCCGATCCGATTATCTCGGAAAAGGACATGGCCCTGCCGAAGCTGCATACCTGTCCACCGGAAAAACTGCCCCGGTGATTCCGGATCAGTGGCGGTCCGTCCCTGTACCACCGGTATCAGCATAACAGTACGGAACGGGCCAGTGAACAACCAGCATAACTACAGGTATTCCCTATGAAAGTACTGATGATCGGTTCCAGAGGCCAGCTCGGCCATGAACTGCAGCGCCAGTGGCGACGTGCCGAAACGGATCAGACCGCCGTCGATTACGAAGATCTGGACATTACCAGTCCCGGTCAGCTTCGCGACGCGTTTGCCGATATCCGCCCCGGCCTGGTGATCAACGCGGCGGCCTATACCGCTGTGGACAAGGCGGAGTCGGAGATTGACCGCGCGTTTGCCGTCAATCATGACGGCGCGGCCTATCTGGCGGAGAACTGCGCAGAGACAAATATTCCCTTGATTCATGTCTCCACCGATTTTGTCTTTGACGGTCAAAAACGATCTCCCTACACAGAAGACGATCCGGCCACTCCCCTCAGTGTCTACGGCCGGAGCAAGGCTGCCGGAGAAGAAGCCGTCCGCGCCCGGGCAGGTCGTCACCTGATCGTCCGGACCGCCTGGCTTTACGGCGCGCACGGCCACAACTTTGTCAAGACAATCCTGCGGCTTGCGGGTGAACGGGAAGAACTGAGTGTCGTGGCCGACCAGTTCGGCAGTCCGACCAGTGCCGCCGATCTGGCCGGGGCCCTCCTGAAACTGGTGGATGAAATCGAAATCCGCAACGATATACCGTGGGGAACCTACCACTACTGCGGCCGGGGTGTCACCACCTGGCACGGATTTGCCGAAAAGATCGTGGAACTGGCACGGCAGTACGGCCCTGTCAAAACCCGTACGGTGAAAGCGATCCCCACATCCGAATACCCGACACCGGCGGAACGTCCCCCCTACTCCGCTCTCGACTGCAGCCGCATCCGGGACGCCTTCGGCATTGAACAGATCCCGTGGCAGACAAGCCTTGCGGATGTGATCCGGCGCATTTTCCCGGAAGACACGCAACCGGCGGAATAGATGATGGAAAAACACCGCAGCAGGGTTGAACTGCTGGCGCCGGCCGGAAATTCTGAAAAACTGGAAACCGCCATTCACTACGGAGCGGACGCGGTCTATCTGGGGGGAAAGGAATTCAGTCTGCGGAATTTTTCCGGCAATTTCACCCTCGACGAACTGCAGCAGGCGGTGGACCTGGCCCGCAGACACGCAGTCCGGGTCTACGTCACCTGCAACATATATCCCCGCAGCGCGGAACTTGACGCCCTCGGGGAATACCTCTCCCGGTTGAAGGAGATCGGGCCGGACGCCCTCATCGTGGCCGATCCCGGCATTTTTTCCCTGGCCCGCCGGATACTTCCGGAGATTCCCGTTCATATCAGCACCCAGGCCAGCACCACGAATCGCGAAACGGTCCGGTTCTGGAAGGATGCGGGGGCGAAACGGGTCAACATGGCCCGGGAACTGTCGCTGGCGGAGATCCGGGAAATCGCCGCATCGACCGATCTTGAGGTGGAAGCCTTTGTCCACGGGGCCATGTGCATCGCCTATTCCGGCCGGTGTCTTCTGAGCAGTTTCATGGAAAACCGGGATAGCAACCGCGGACGCTGCTGTCAGCCCTGCCGGTTTCAGTATGCCGTATTGGAAGAAAAGCGACCGGGACAGTATTATCCCCTGGTGGAAGATGAACGGGGCGCCTATATTTTTAATTCCCGTGACCTGTGCATGGTAGCACACCTTCCGGAAATGATCCGCTCCGGCATCACCTCCCTCAAGATCGAAGGCCGCATGAAGAGCATCCACTATGTGGCGACAGCGGTCAATGTCTACCGGCAGGCCCTTGACCGGTTTTATGATGATCCGGACGGGTGGCAGGTCGATCCTGTATGGCTGTCGGAATTGAACCGGGTCAGCCACCGGGGTTATTCCACCGGATTCTATCTGGGGGATCCCGAAGAGACGGTTCCCGACTACACCGCCCCGGTGTATGCGCCGGACGCCGTTTTTGCCGGTAAAGTGCTCGCCGATTCCCGTACCGGAGTGGTTCCGGTTGCGGTGCGGAACAAACTTGTTCCCGGTGACCGTATTGAACTCCTCTCCCCCGGAAAACCCCTCAGAACCAGTACAATCCGGCAACTCGTCGATCAGGAGGATCACCCCATTCCCGCGGCCCGGCCCAATACGGTTGTACACCTTTCCATCGACACGCCCTGCCGGTCCGGTGATCTCATCCGCAAGCTCCGGCTGTAAAGTAAATCATATTTAGAAACTCATCCAAGTTTATTTTATTGCGTACTTCTCCTTTCTCCGGTATGCTTCAGAAGGTAAATCAAGGTAAGCATCTTCCACCGGAAAGGAGCCACCATGCATACGGATGCCGAAAAAGAGTATCTGATCCGGGCGATCGATACTTTCAAGCGGCAGATCATTGTCATTTCTCCGGAGTACCGGATTGTCGCCGCCAATGCCTACGCCAGGGAGCGGCTGGAAAATGAGATCATCGGGCAGTTGTGCCATGAGGCCCTGTGGGACTGCGAGTTTCCCTGTGAAGAATGTCCCATCCAGCAGATCATCGAATCCGGAAAACCGGCGCTGGTTCACAAGGTCAACTTTCTCACCCTGAAAAAAACAGAATGTCATTATTTTTATCCCCTTCTCAGCGATGATGGTTCCGTCGATGCCATTGTCATGCTCGATTTTGATTTTCCGTTTCTGGAAGGGCTGGAAGAGAAACTGAAGCGCTCCAACTCGTTTCTGCGCAACCTGATCCTCAGTTCCGTGGATGGTGTCATCGCCGCCGACAAACAGGGAAAAATCTTCATTTTCAATGATGCAGCGGCGGAGATCACCGGCTACAGTGTCTGGGAAGGGCTCAACCAGCTGATGATCTACGATATCTACCCCGGCAACGGGGCACGCTCCATCATGCAGAAACTGCGGAGCGAAGACCACGGCGGCAGGGGA
>JBEPXL010000427.1:0-3901 GCA_041641935.1 Desulfobacteraceae bacterium
AACTGGGCAGGGTAGGGGCTGATCACCAGATGGCGGGGGGATTTCACATCCGTCGGTTTGACGATGACCCTTGCATCCACGGCCACCGGTTTCCCGTCCGCGACGGCCACGGGATTCATGTCCAGTTCCGCAATCTCCGGAAAGTCGATCAGCAACTGGGAAAGGCGGACCATCAATTCTTCCATCAGTGCCATATCCACTCCCGCTTTTCCCCGGTAGCCCTTCAGCAGCGGATAGATTTTCGTCTCGGCCATCACCCGCCGGGCCAGCAGCCGGTTCAGGGGCGGCAGACCGATGGCGCGGTCCTTGATCACCTCTGTCAATGTTCCGCCGGTTCCGAACATCACCACCGGACCGAACCGGTCGTCTTTTTTGGCCCCGATCAGAATTTCAAAGTCGGGCCGCCGGATCATGGGCTGCAGCGTCACCCCGTCCACTCTGGCATCGGGATCATAGGCCTCGGCCCCTTTCATGATCTTTTCGTAGGCGTTCCGCACATCATCGATATTTTCCAGATCCAGCTGCACCCCGTCGGCGTCGGTTTTGTGGCTGATATCCAGTGAATTGACCTTCATTGCCAGGGGATAGCCCATTTCTTTGGCCTTTTCCACCGCTTCTTCAACCGATGCAACGGCTTCGGTCCGGTTGACGGGAATGCCGTAGGCGTCCATCACCTGTTTGGATTCAACCTCGGTGAGAAGCCCGTTTTCCCGCTCCAGTCCTTTTTTCACCATCTCCCGCGCCCGGTCCTGTTCCACGGTGATGTCATGGGGCAGCCGGGGCGGCGTCTCCATCAGGGCTTCGATGTTCCGGTTGTAGTTGTACATGTACATAAATGCACGGATCGCCTGCTCCGGTGTATTGTAGGTGGGGATGCCGTTCTGGTTCAGGATATCCCGCCCTTTTTCGGCACGTTTTCCGCCCATCCAGGAGGCAAAGACCGGAAAGGTGCTGCTCTGAATCAGATCCACCAGATCTTCGGCGACCTTGACCGGGTCACTCAGCGCCTGGGGATTGTAGATGACCAGAACGCCGTCGAATTCTTTTGCATCCAGACAGACCTGAGCCGTCTTCGCATACCGCTCGGCAGTGGCGTCTCCGATGATGTCGATGGGATTGCTCCGGCTCCAGTGGGCCGGAAGGAACCCGTTCAGTTTCTCCAGGGTCTCGTCGGACAGCGGCGCCGGTTCCAGATCGTAATCCGACAGGGCGTCAGCGGCCATGACCCCCGGTCCGCCCGCGTTGGTGATGACGGCAAAGCGCGGTCCTGACGGGCGGGGCTGCTTCCCCATCAGTTCGGCACAGTCGAACAGATCGCCGATATTTCTCACCCGGACCGCACCGGCCCGTTTGATGGCGGCGTCATAGACTGCATCTTCTCCGGCCATGGCTCCGGTGTGGGAGGCCGCCGCCTTTGCCCCGGCCGCGCTTCTGCCTGCCTTGAGAATCACAATGGGTTTGATGCGGGAAACCGCCCGGGCCGCGCTCATGAACTTGCGGATTTCCGACAGGCTTTCCATGTAGAGAAGAATGCTTTCCACATCCGGCGCATTGCCGAGGTAGTCGATCAGATCCCCGAAATCGACATCGATCATGGAACCGACGCTGATAAAATGGCTGAAGCCGAATCCTTCCTTAAGGGAGAGATCGAGGATGGCGGTGCAGATGGCCCCGCTCTGAGAGACGAAGGCGAGTTTCCCCTCCTGGGGCATCTGGGAGGCAAAGCTGGCGTTGAGGCCCCGCTGGGGACAGATGATGCCGAGGCAGTTGGGACCGACGATCCGGAGGCCGCCCCGGCGGGCCCGTTCCATGATTTCGTTTTCGATTTTCTGCCCTTTTTCTCCGGACTCCTTGCCCCCGGCAGAGAGGACGATGGCCCCGCCGATACCCGCTTCAATACACTGGTCCACAATATCGGGGACGGTTTTAATGGGCGTGGCGATGACGGCAAGGTCTACCGGTTCACCAATGTCGGTAACGGCGGCAAAGGCTTTCCGGTCCATCACCGTGTCATAGTTGGGATTCACCGGATAGAGGTCGCCTTCAAATCCGTCCCGGGTCAGGTTTTCCATCAAGGAGCGACCGATGGTCTCGGGCTTTTCGCTTGCGCCGATGACCGCCACAGCATTGGGTCTGAAAATTCTGTTCAGGTTGTACAGGCCCATACATTCCCCCGTATTTCAGTGTGCGGTGTCTGTTTTGGTGTGGTGCGGAAGGGCAAAGACGGCTCTGTATGTACCGGTGAGGGATGTGCGGCAGATGAAAAAATCAGCTCTGCAATGCTTCCCGTGCCAGTTCACCCACTGTCGTTTCCGTCAGTTCGCCATTCCGGTAGATGGTCATTCCTTCCTGATCCGCCTGGCGTTTTTCCAGTTGTTTTTTTGCCGCCGCGTCCGCAATGGGACCTGCGGCCCAGGCGGCCAGCCCCCGGTGATAGGGATCATCGGATTTCATGAACGGCAGCAGGTAAGCGACCGCCTTCCGGACCATGTCCGGCCGGGCATGGGCCCAGCGGCCCATACCCCACAGCAGCCCCCGCTGGAGCCGTTCATGTTCCAGAAAGTTCCCCTCCGGCATGATGTAGGAGATCAGGATATTGCCGAACTCTTCGGCCAGTGGTTTGTTCCGGGCCATGATTTCGCCCATGGCCTCCGGTGATCCCCAGCCGATGCCCCCGGATTCATCGTTCAGGTTCCACATCATCCGGCGCATGACCACCCGGGCCGGTTCCAGCCCCTCGGTCCGGGCCTGATGATTCACCACCACGCCCATGGCCGTTATGGCCCGCCAGTGGATGATGCCGTCGCCGTGATAGAAAAGAGAGAAGAGGGGACCGATGGTCTGCCCGGGGGAATACTGTTGAATATACGCCAGGGCACTGTCCAGTTCTTCCCGTTCCAGAACGGAGAGAATCCGTTTTTTCAGTTCGCGGCTGCTTGGTTTATCTGTCATCATATTCAGAAGGTGAGGATTTCGTACCCGTCGTCCCGGTACCGGGCCATGCTCGGATGGCCGTTCATTTCATTCAGGGCCGTCAGTCCCTGTTCGCTGGCCGCATCCAGGGTTCCCATTTTCCGGGAACAGGCTTCACAGACGCCGCCGACCAGCCCCGCCTGTTTGACCTTTTCCCACAGTGCATGAAGGGGATGATCCGCCTTCGCCAGCGCCGGTGTCAGCTTTGTGGCCGATCCTTCCACGACAATCTGGGCGTGATATCCCCTCTCTTTCATATCCAGCGCATTCAGAAGCACATGGATAAAACACATGGGATCCCCGTTGAACACAAACAAGGCCGCTTTTTTCATGGTGGTTTCCTATTCCTCCCAGCTGATACAGTCTTCCGGACACATCATGATGGCTTCATCCACTTCCGCCTCCGGGTACTCTTCCATGTTGACCACATCGACAAAGCCGAGTTCATTCATAAAAAAAACCGACGGACAGACCGTGATGCACCCTTCGCACAGGTTGCATTCTCCGTGGTCCACCGCCGGTCTTTTCCGGTTCCGGCTCATCCGCCCCTGACCGCCTTTCCGATGGTCCGGCCGTATTCAATGCATTTCGCCAGGGCTTCTTCATCGGGTACATACTGATGTTTCAGGCCCGGTTCGATCAGTTCAAACTTCATGCCCTGCAGTTCCTTTTCAATCTCCTTGACCCCCTCTCCGCTCCATCCGAAGGAGCCGAAGGCTGCGCCGAGTTTGTTCTGGGGCCGGAGTCCCTTCATGTAGGTCAGAAAATCAGCCAGGGTCGGAAACAGGCCGTTGTTCAGGGTCGGCGAGCCGACAATCACCGCCCGTGAATCGAGGACTTCGGTCATAATATCGCTCCGGTCCCATTCCCGGAGCTTCATGGGCCGCACCTCCACCCCTTCATCGTGAATGCCCGAGGCGATGGCGAG
>JBEPXL010000428.1:0-3897 GCA_041641935.1 Desulfobacteraceae bacterium
CGGCGTCGAGGTGGTTGGTCGGTTCGTCCAGCAGCAGAATATCGGGTTTCTGCAGCAGCAGGCGGCACAACGCAACCCGCCGCTTTTCCCCGCCGGACAGCACCGAAACCGGACTCCCTTCGGGGGGACAGCGGAGGGCATCCATCGCCATTTCCAGCCGCGCGTCCAGATCCCAGGCATCCAGCGCGTCCAGCCGTTCCTGCACCGTTCCCTGGCGTTCGAGAAGTTTGTCCATTTCATCGTCGCTCATGGGTTCGGCGAACCGCATGTTGATCTGTTCAAATTCCCTGAGCAGATCCACCGTCTCCTGCACGCCTTCCTCGACCACTTCCCGGACGGTCCTGTCCACATCCAGAAGCGGTTCCTGTTCCAGATAGCCGACCGTATAGCCGGGGGATAGAATGGTTTCGCCGTTGAAGTTTTTGTCTTCACCGGCCATGATCCGGAGCAGGGAACTCTTTCCCGCCCCGTTCAGCCCCAGTACGCCGATTTTGGCCCCGTAGAAATAGGAGAGGGAAATATCCTTCAGAACCGGTTTCTTGTCATAAAATTTGCTGACCTTGATCATCGAATAGATGACCTTGTTTCCATCATTGCTCACGGATGCAGACCTCCTGTAAATCCTTCTTGTATTTTCAGCACCGGACGTGCGATGCCTCCGGGTTCGTATGGTCCAAAAAACAGACAAGAACTGCTCCGTTGCACCGGAGGATCAGTTCTTGTCAGAAAAAATGCGGAGACAGACCGTACCTGTCATTTCGCAAAAAAAGAAATCTACCATCAAACCAGAGAAAAATCAAACGGAATAGATTTTTCCGGCCTGTGGCTCCTTTCTAATTGCAGTCATCCTCTTCTCTCTCCTCTGTCAGGTCCAGCCGGATGGTTCCCTCTCCGTTGAAATAATGGTCCTGTCCGTTATACCGGATGAAGGTTTTTTCCCCCCGCTGCCGTTCCAGACAGAAGTTCATTTCGCCGGGGGTCAGGACCACCATCATGGTGTTTTTCCGGTGGATCATCCGGAACCGGAGCCGGTGCCATTTTTCGGGCAGGCAGGGATGCACCTCGATGTGATCCCGGTAGAAGTCGATGCCTGCAAAGGCTTCGATGACCAGATCGAGGGTTCCGCCCATTACGCCGGTATGGATGCCTTCTGGGGTGGTTCCGCCCTGGATGTCGAAGATATCGCTTTCCAGCGCGGTCCGGTACCAGTTCATCTGGTCGTCCTGGTGTTTTTCCAGATACTGGAGAATGGCGGAATGGACCACAAAGCTGAGGGTGGAACCGTGGCTGGTCCGCTGGATGTAGTAGTCATAATTCTTTTTCATGAGTTCGGACGGATCGCCGGGCTCATATCCCATCCGTTCCAGAATCCGGGTCACCTGCCCGGGAGAGAGCAGGTAGAACGGCATCAGCGCATCGGCCTGCTTGATGACCTGGTACCGGTCCGGGGAATCCCCTTCGGCCTTCAGAAGCCGGTCCATCCGGTGGATATTGTCATATTTTTTCCGGTAGGCGTCCCAGTCGAGATCCTTGAGGTCGAAGAATCCATCAAACTGGGCAATGAGACCCTCGTCACTGAGAACGACCGTCATCTTCTGAACGATATTGGCCCAGGTTTCCAGTTCCTGCTCCTGAAAATCGATCTTCGCGCGGACCCGGTTCTTCACTTCATGGGGCAGGTGTTCATAGGTTTCGATGGTCTTGTGCAGCAGCCACGCGGACATGATATTGGTGTAGGCATTGTCCCTGAAGCCGCCTTTGTCCGCGCCCGGATATTTTTCATGGAACTCGTCGGGGCCCATGACGCCTTCGATGTGGTACCGGTCCTCTTCCGGTGCATATACCGCGATACTGGCCCAGAACCGGGCGATCTCCAGCAGCATTTCCATGCCGTAGGCATACAGAAAGGCATTGTCATCGGTCACATAGAAGTAGCTCCAGATATTGTAGGCGATGGAGATGGAAATGTGGCGCTGGTTCTGGCTCAGGTCGGGGCTCCAGTTGCCGGAGGCCGGATTGTAGTGGATCTGCTGGGTCTCTTCCGTACCGTCATCGGCGGTCTGCCAGGGGTACATGGCCCCCCTGAACCCGTTCTTCCGGGCGTTTTCCCGGGCCTGATCGAGGCGGCGGTACCGGTACATCAGGTGGGTCCGGCTCACCGCCGGAAACCGGATATTGAAGAAGGGAAGAATAAACAGTTCATCCCAGAAGATATGCCCCCGGTAGGCTTCCCCGTGCCAGCCCCGGGCCGGTATGCCCACATCATACCGGGTGTTGTGGGGAGAGGCGGTCACCAGCATGTGATAGGCATGGATCCGCAGCACCTTCTGGGCGAACCGGTCCCCCAGCACGGTGATGTCGGCCAGCCGCCAGAGGTCGTCCCACGCGGACCGCTGCCGTTCCAGGGCTTCGTCAAACGGGCAGGCATCCTTTGCATCGAACAGGGAGGTCGATTCCGGATCCCCGTTGTCCCAGCTCCGGGAGGTGTAGATGGCCACCGCCTTTTCCAGGGTCACCGGTTGATCCTTCCGGCAGTTGATCTTGAATTCCCGTGCCACAAAGCCTTTTCTTTCAATGGTGTCCGCCTCGGCATCCTCGCCGTCGGAGGCCAGGAAGTGACGGGCATTCATGATAATGACCACCCCGGAACCGATGGTCCGGACGCCCAGGGTAATGATCCCGTTTTTCCGCTCACTCTGCAGCGGCTGAAGATGCTCTGATTCCAGTTCCCGGTACCGTTCCACTCCGTAATTGATGACGGTTCCGTCCAGGGCGCTTCTCAATGTCAGCGTTCCCTCGAAATTGACCGGGGTGAGACGGTAGCGGAGATGCCCCACATGCGGGGTTTCCATGCTGGCAAACTGATCGGTTTCGATGCGGGTGATCCGGCCTTCGGGGTCACGGACAAGATAGCTGCGGGACACGACGCCGCATTTGAGATTCAGTTCATGGACATAGTCCAGCACATCCATCTGTGAAATTCCCCGGAAAGGACCGTCATCGACACGGAACCGGATGGAGAGCCAGTTGGGGCAGTTGACCAGGTCATTGTTGTAGATCTGGCGGCCACCGATCTCCGTGGGGCGTTTGTCGTAGAGACCGGCAAGATAGGTGCCGGGATAATGGACATTGTCATTGATATCTTCATCGACAATGCATCCCCGGGTGCAGAAATATCCGTTGCCCACCGTGGTCAGTGCCTCCCGGAGCCGTTCGGAACCGGGATTGTAGCCCCGGTAGGTCAGCCGCCACATGCTTTCGTCCAGGCCGTATTCGAACCAGTCCTCGATCTCCGGCATGGTCAGTTCCCCCATATCCGATTTCACCAGATCGGCCCCTTCATTGAACAGCCGGTCCCTGCTGTGTTCCCCCCGGCTGACGCCCACCACGAGGGAAAAATTGCCGTTCCGTCCGGCCTGGACACCGGAAATGGCGTCTTCCACGATAAAACATTCCTCGGGAAGCAGCCCCATCTTTTCGGCGGCGGTGATAAAGATATCCGGCGCGGGCTTGCCGCTGAGGTTCAGTTCCTTTGACACGATACCGCCCACCACAGCGTCAAACAGGTCGATGAGGCCGGTTTTTTCCAGAATGAGGCGGCAGTTCCGGCTGGAAGAGGCCACACCGATCTTCTTTCCCGCCTTTTTCATTTCCCTGATCAGGGCTACGGAGGTGTCGTAGACTTCCGCCCCTTCGGTCTCCACCAGTTCCTGAAACATATCGTTTTTTCGGTTTCCGATGCCGTAGACCGTCTCTTTCTCCGGGCCGTCATCGGGTTCCCCCCAGGGCAGATCGATGTTGCGGGATTTCAGAAAGGAGCGGACGCCGTCGTACCGGGGCATTCCGTCCACGTAGGGCAGGTAGTCGTCCGCATGGGTGAATTCCCTCTGATTTTTG
>JBEPXL010000429.1:0-3878 GCA_041641935.1 Desulfobacteraceae bacterium
AATTTCTTCAGGTTTTCCCGGATCCGGTCGAACACGATAATGGTATCGTTGAGGGAGTACCCGATAATCGTCAGAAGCGCGGCAATAATCGGCAGGGAAAATTCCTTGTCGAAAAGGGAAAAGACCCCGACGGTGATGGTGATGTCATGGATCAGGGCCACAATGGCGCCCATGGCGTACTTGAGTTCCAGGAACCAGAACAGGACCAGACTCACGATCAGCGCTGTAATGATCAGGAAGGGAATGCTGACATGGATCAGGGAAAACAGATAGACCGCTCCCATCAGCGCAACGGCGACCACCCCGCTCAGAAGCCATTTGAGTTCGAACCGGCCGGAAATGTAGATGGTAATGAACAGGAGGGCGTAAAACATGGCAAAGAGCGCCTTTTCCCGGAGGTCTTTGCCGACCTGCGGTCCGACCATTTCCACCCGCCGCACCTCTGCCGCGGTTCCCGTGGATTCCTGAAGCGCTTTTCCCACTTCGGCATCCAGGTTTTCCACGGCAGATTCCGACTGATCGGTCCGGATCAGGTACTCATTGTTATTCCGTTCCCCGAAGGTCTGCACCGACGGATTGTCCAGCCCCACGGTCTGCAGACCGTTTTTGATACTGTTGATATCGACCGGTTCGGCGAATTTGACCTGGATCACGGTTCCGCCCGCAAAATCGATGCCGTACCGGGGGCCGCCGTGGATCAGCAGGGTGACGATACTGAGCAGGATCAGGCCCGCTGAAACGAAGAAGGCGATTTTCCGCTTACCGATGATGTTGATATTGATATCAGGTTTGACAAACTGCATGATTTCTTTCCTCGTCTGAACGGTTTTCTCAGATGCTCAACTGCTTCATTTTCCGGCTGAGCAGAAGATAGTCGAAAATAATCCGCGTCATGAACAGAGCGGTAAAGAGACTGGCGACGACACCCAGGCTCAGGGTGACCGCAAATCCCTTGACCGGTCCGGTGCCGAACTGAAACAGGACCAGGGCCGCGATCAGGGTGGTGACGTTGGCGTCAAGAATCGTCAGGGTCGCCCGTTCATATCCGGCATTGACGGCGGCGTGGGGCGTTTTCCCGATCCGCAGTTCTTCCCGTATCCGTTCAAAGATGAGGACGTTGGCGTCCACGGCCATGCCGATGGTGAGGATGATACCCGCAATACCCGGCAGGGTAAGGGTCGCCTCAAAGAAGGCCAGGCCGCCGGCGATGAAGAGAATGTTGAAGGCCAGTGCCAGATCGGCAATGAGTCCGGCGAGATTGTAGTAGATGACCATGAAGATCACGACCAGGATACCGCCCACAACCATGGAGACAATCCCCTGCCGGATGGAGTCGGAACCGAGGGAAGGTCCGACGGTCCGCTCTTCCAGTACGTTCACCGGTGCGGGCAGTGCGCCGGCACGCAGGACGATGGAGAGATCCCTGGCCTCTTCCATGCTGAAGCTGCCGGTGATGCGGGCTTCCCCGCCGCTGATTTTCTCCTGGATCACCGGTGCGGAATAAATATTCTCGTCCAGTACAATGGCCAGCCGTTTCCGGACATTCTCTTCGGTGATCCGCTCAAAAATCCGGGCGCCTTTCCGGTCGAAATTGATGGAGACATAGGGCTCATTGTACTGCGAATCGATCTGGACCCGGGCATCGGTCAGATAGGCCCCGGTCAGCATGGACCGTTTCTGCACCAGCATCGGGGTCCGGATTTCCCGGTTGGTGGCCGGGTCCTGCCGCACCTGGTAGAGAAGTTCGGTTCCCGGCGGCGGGTTTCCACTCACCGCCTCCTGGGGATCATGGGTTTCATCGAGCAGCTTGAACTCCAGCTGCGCCGTCCGGCCGATCAGTTCCTTGGCCCGCTGGGGTTCGGCGATGCCCGGGAGCTGAATCAGTACCCGCCGTTCTCCCTGCCGCCGGATATCGGGCTCACTCACACCGAATTCATCGATCCGGTTCCGGATCGTCTCCAGGGCCTGGGCCGCAGCCAGTTCCTTGATCCGCTCCATCTCTTCCTCCGGCAGATCCATTACGACATGCAGTACCCCGCTTTCATCGGAGCGGGAGAGGATCCGCAGATCGGGAAACTCGTTGTCGAGTACGTCCATGAACGCATCGGCATTGTCCGGGGAAACTTTAACGGAAATCCGGTTGCCTTCGATCCGGTCGAGTCCGACATACCGGATGCGCTCCTGCCGAAGCTGTTCCCGAAGTTCTTCTATGTTCCGGTCTACGGTACTCTGCACCGCCTTTTCCGTATCCACTTCCAGAACCAGATGCATACCGCCCTGGAGGTCCAGCCCGAGAGTGATCTGATTCAGAAAGAGATAAACCAGCGCCGTTACCATCACCACCGCAACAATGGCCAGTCTCCAGTATACGTTCTTCAATGCTCTCTTCCTTTCGCTATCTGTATGTACGGCCACGCCGGCCGGGCCGGCAGCCGTAAGAACGGTGAAATTTCATAGCGGGCGTTCCCGTTCCGTCTATTTTTCCGATTTGGATTTCAGTTCGCCCTGCTGCTTCGGTTTAGATCCCGACAGCAGTCCCGCGATATAGGCCCGGTTGATTTTGACCCGGACCTTTTCTGCAATCTCCAGCGAGATGGTCTGATCGTCCAGCGAGACGATCTGGCCCTGCAGACCGCCGTTGGTCAGCACCCGGTCTCCTCTTTTGAGGTTTGCGATCATTTCCCGGTGTTCCTTCGCTTTTTTCTGTTGCGGGCGGATCAGCAGGAAATAAAAGATAACGAACATCAGGATCAGGGGAACCAGAGAGGCAAAGCCGCCTCCGCCACCTGCGCCGCCGGGGGGCGGAGCCATTGCGTATGCGATACCCACCAAGATACATCCTCCTTTGAAAAACTGCCATTAATAAAAGTCATACCCGCCAGAGCGGGTATGCAATCGGATCACAATAAAAGACCGCCCTTTCGGGAGGTCATGAGATGGCCTGAAAAGGGCGGTTTATACTGTAAATCGCCGCGCAGGTCAAATGGTTTTGCTTTTTGCGGAACCCCCTGACCCTCAGCCGGCCGGAATCCAGAGGGTTTCGCCGTCGAACCGGACCTCATGAATGTTTCTCATGTCGATCTGTTCCAGCAGCTGAAACGCCTCACCCATATTGAAGATGACGATCTTGCTCCGGGGGTGGATCATGTTCAGGTCCATATCCAGCTGCTGCTCCCGCAGGTTGTAGATATAGACCATGTTTTCCGAGAATTTGAGAATCCTGCCGACCCCTGTGCTGATGCCCCGCACCGGTTCGTCGGCCCGGGGTTCGATGCGGATTTCCCGGCTGCCGAAATACTCCTTCAGAAAATCGAAATGAATATCCCAGATATTGTCACCGGGGCGGACCACATGAATGCCGTAGAAATGAACCCCCAGCCCCGGCAGAAGGCGGGTGATCATCTGGTCTTCCATGTCGTTTCGCGTCATGCGGAGTACTTCCCGCCGGTCCCGGAGTTCTGCCGTCAGTGTCTCGTCATCCAGCGTCAGCAGGGTTTCCTGCTCCCCGATCTGCGCAAGGGTTTCCTGATAGGCCCGGAAACCGGCCACCGGCTTCCGGAGTTCGGCCCGTTCCCGGACCAGGGCCTGGTAGGCTTCCGGATCATCCAGCAGGGCCGGGTCTTTCAGCCGTTCCTCTGTTTCGAGATACCGCTTCTCCATCTCCCGGAGGGTTTCCAGCAGACGGTCTTCGTCTTCGGGCGTCACGGGCGTCGCCATCTCCGGCATGACCTGCTGCCGGAGGTTCTCCAGAGTATCCTCCCGCTGTTCTTTCAGGGCGGCGATATTTTCCCGGATCTGCTGTCGGGGGTCGGCGGCCTGCATTGTTCTGTCTGCGGCCGACTTTTCCTGGAGTACGGTCTTGTAGCGCTGATAGGTCT
>JBEPXL010000430.1:0-3872 GCA_041641935.1 Desulfobacteraceae bacterium
CGGTACATCGGTCGCATTCACGGTCACTGCGGTGACCGTCGGTGTACCGACCGAAATCGGCTTCCGTTCGGCCTGGGGGCGGGTCCGTACCAGCATCAGGGCGATCAGAACCCCGGCCCCGATAATAACCAGTATGATCATCAGTTTCAAAAATGCGCGCATTCCTTGTCTGCTACTCCGGATAACGGTTGATATTCAATGCATCACTCTCCCGCACCCACGCGCCGCCCAGCGCCCGGCAGAGTGCGACGCGGAACAGAATCAGATCCCGCTGTGCGGTAATCTGTTCCTGTTCCAGACTCTGGAGGGAGCGCAGGGCGGTGAGTACCGGCAGATAATCGGTGAGACCGTTCCGGTAGCGGGACATGGATTCTTCAAAGGCCTGCCGGGCACTTTCGATCTGCTGTTCCAGTTTTTCCAGATAATCGATCTGAAAGGCTTCCCGGACCAGGGCGTCTTCGACTTCCTGAAACGCCATGAGCGTGGTCTGTGTGTAGGATGCCAGCCGCTCTTCGAGAATCGCCCTGGTGCGGCGGACTTCCGCCGCTTCGGCCCCGGCGTCAAAGAGGCTCTGGGAAAGGTTTGCCGCGATGTCCCAGATGAGGGTATCCAGCAGGTCAGCAATGTCCGCGGCCCGGTATCCGCTGCTGGCGCTGAGGCGGAGGGCGGGAAACCGTTCGGCCACGGCAGCGGCGATCCGGTAATCGGCGGAATTGACCCGCTGCCAGGCGGCCAGAATATCAGGCCGGTTCCGGAGCAGGTCCGAGGGGATGCCGGGATCGGGCAGCGGGGGAAGGGACGGCAGTTCTGCGGGGACGACCACAACCGGTTCACCGGGCGGACGTCCCATGAGGACCGCCATCTGATGGAGAAGCACCTGATACCGGGACGACAGCAGGGGAATACGGGCTTCATTGGCGGCCACAAGCTGCCGCTGCTGGTACACATCCAGCGCCGGAACCAGGCCGTGGGCAAACCGGAGGCGGACCAGTTCGAGAAAGGTCCGGTTGGTTTCCAGCTGCTCCCGTACCAGCGCCAGCAGCGCCTGCTGGGCAATGAGCCTGTACCATGTTTCGGCCATCAGGGCGGAAAGGCTGACGGCGATGGATGCCATGTCACTGCGGACAGCGACGGCATCCAGCTGCGCCGCCTGTTCCAGGGCGGCGAGCCGGCCCCACAGGTCCACCTCATAGGCGGCTGCGGCGGTGGCGGCATACCGGTTGGCATACACCGCTTCGGTTCCGTCCCCTGTCACAGAAGGGACACTGCTCCGGCTCCGGCCCGCTTCCATCTGTGCAGAAACCTGCGGCCACCGGGCTGCCTCCACCTGCCCGGCAAGGGCAAGGGCCTGTTTCACCCGGGCCCAGGCCGATTTCAGTTCCAGATTATCGCTCAGTGTCCGCCGGATCAGGTCGTTCAGGACCGGGTCCTGAAAGCTCTCCCACCACTGCAGGGTAACCGCATCGCCGCGCCGGGAAAATTCAGCCGGAAGTTCGTCAGGAGGAGCAAGCTGTCCGGCCGGGTAGGTCCGGCATCCCCAGAGGCCGGTCAGAAAAACAAGAATCAGGGCCCAGACCACCGGACCGGCATATCGAGAAAATTTCTGCATGGTATGGATGATACGCACCGCCCGGCAGGTCGTCAACATTTTTTACTTTCCCGCCGCCCCCGTTGCGGAAGGTCCGGCCTGTGGTTACCTTTTATCAGGAAATGCAACCATCCGCACCGAACCCGCAGAAAGGAGTTGTTATGTCAGTTCTGATGGAATTTGCCATTTTTCCGACGGACAAAGGCGAAAGCGTCAGTCCCTATGTGAGCCGCGTCATCGACATGATCCGGCGCCGGGAGGTTTCCTACCGCCTGACCCCCATGGGAACGGTCGTTGAAACCGATACCCTGCCGGAAGCCCTGGATATCCTGCAGGCGTCCCATGATGTGCTGGAAAAGGATTCCGGCCGGATTTACGCCACGGTCAAATTCGATATCCGGAAAGGGGCGGAGAACCGTCTGGAGGGAAAAGTCAGATCCGTGGAAGAAAAAATCGGAACCGTGAAAAAATAGACAAATAGACCGCCGGATCAATCCTGCGGTACGTATCATCACTTTACTGAAAGGAGACGCCATGCGTCTGCATCGTTCTGTTTCAACAGCAGCTGCAGTTCTGTCACTGCTCCTGGCTCTGGGGCTGGCCGTCACCGGTTCCGCCGGGGAAAAGAAGGACATGGGCGGCTGGGGCATTGAGGGAGAGTATAACCAGTTCTACAAGAATACGGAAAGAGATCAGTTCAAGGGAACCATCAAAGAGGTCAGGGAAGTGACACCGCTGCCCGGCATGTCCCCCGGGATAGCGCTGGTTGTGGAAGACCGGGACGACGAGGAAATCCTGGTCCATCTTGCCCCCAAGTGGTATGTGGATCACCATCCGGCGGGACTGCGTCCGGGAGATGCGGTGAAGGTCAAGGGAACCTGGGCCGAAATCGACGGCGAGGATGTGTTTATGGCGGCCAAGGTCAAGCAGGGCGAATTCGAGGAGTACAAAGTCCGCCGCACCCGTGACGGAGTGCCCTTCTGGGCGATGGATGAAACGGAACGGGAGAAAGAACTCGCATCGGAATGAGAGTCCACTGCCGTACCCGCCGAAACGTCTTCTTCTGTAACGGGAACGACGGAGATTACCAGTAATGACACAGAAAAAACCGCATGAAACCGGGACATCGCTCCCGGAAAAGCCGGGACTTCTGTCCCGGCTGAAAGAGGCCGGTTTCCATGTGCCGACCTTCATCTATTTGCCGGCGGAAGATTTTCAGAACGAAAACTTCGATGCGCTGAAGCATTTTTTTGATGAATGCTGCGATATGTTCAAGGTGATCGCCCGGAGCGCCCATCCACAGGAGAAGTTCTACAAGGGCGGCACCTTCGATTCCCTGGAGACCTATGCCGATGTGGCCGGTATCGTCTATGCCCGGAAGCGGATGATCAAGTCGATCCAGACCCGGAAACGGCTCACCATCGCCCGGCAGCAGCAGTTCAACCACGCCCCGCCTCTGGACCCGGAAGAGATGGGGGTTGTGGTCATGCCCTATGTCGACGGGTTCAATGTCATGGCGAAAATGATCGGCAACCACTGGGAATTCGGTTACAGCGGCGACCGGTCCCACAAGGTTCTGGCGGAGCCGTATATCACCCAGACGCCTCACGACCGGAAACTGCTCGATCTTTCCCGGGAAATTCAGAATTTTCTGGGTTTCCGGTGTGAAATCGAGTATATTGTTTCGGAAGACGGAACACTTCATGTGGTCCAGGCAAAGGATATTTCACACGTTGAAATGCCCGAACAGCGGGAGGATGCCGCCAACATCAAGCTGGACGGCGTCCGCCGGGTCCGGCGACGGCACAACTACCGGGAACGGCCCATCTTCGTCATGGACAACATCTCCCTGTATCTTCACATCATCAGCATGTGTGAGGATTTTGTCGCCGCGGCAGATGAAACAGACGCATCCCCGGACGATGCGCCTGATCATACCCCGGAACATACCATCGACGCGATCCTGGACTACATCAGCACCTTCGAGCGGAATATGGAATCCTTTGCCCTCCGTCACGAGCGGTTCGGCCTGCTGGGGATTTCCATACAGGTTCCGGCGGATCTCTACCAGATCGCCAATCATTATCTGGACGATATGCCGGACCTGCAGAAGCGGCTCTGCCAGACGCTCCGGGAGAATCTTTACAAGATCGATTATTTTATGTCCGAAGCCGATACCCTGCTTGCCAAGTCCCGCATCCGGGTGAATATCGGAACCCATGACGCCTACGGAATCGATACCGTCAGAAATCCCCTCTGGTCGGTCTACTGGCATGTGGACCGC
>JBEPXL010000431.1:0-3868 GCA_041641935.1 Desulfobacteraceae bacterium
TGAACGAAAATTCCACCTCGCATTCGTCCATCGCGCCGGTGACCGGTGCTGCGCTCTGGGGGGTCGGCGTACCGGCCAGGGGAATATGCCCTTCGCTGGCAAAGAGGCCGGAGGTCGGATCGAGGCCGACCCAGCCGGCACCGGGCGCATAGACTTCGGCCCAGGCATGGAGATCGGTAAAGTCGCTCTGCGGGCCGGAGGGGCCGTCCAGGGACTTGATGTCTGCGGTCAGCTGCACCAGGTAACCGGAGACAAACCGGGCCGCCAGCCCCAGGTGGCGCAGAATCTGTACCAGAAGCCAGGCCGAATCCCGGCAGGAACCGGTGGCCTTCTGCAGGGTCTGTTCGCAGGTCTGGACGCCGGGCTGCATACGGATCGTGTAGGAAATATCGTTCCAGAGTTTCTGGTTCAGTTCGACCAGAAAGTCGATGGTCCGCTTTCTGGAGCGGTCCACACCGGCCACCCATTCCCGGAGCAGGGGACCGTCGTCCTTGATTTCCAGATAGGGAATCAGCTCTTTTTGGAGTTCGGGTGCATAGATGAACGGAAATTTTTCCGCCGACTCTTCCAGAAAGAAGTCAAAGGGATTGATCACCGTCATGTCGGCGACCAGATCGACTTCAAAATAGAGTTCCCGAACCTTTTCCTGAAAAATCACACGGGCCAGAAAATTACCGAAAGGGTCCTGCTGCCAGTTGATAAAATGGTTTTCCGGGCGGATGGTGAGCGAGTAGGCCTCGATGGGGGTACGGCTGTGGACAGCCGGCCGGAGCCGGAACACATGCGGTGACAGCGAAATGGGGCGATCATAGCGGTAGTGGGTTTTATGATTGACAGCGACACGTATGGACATTCCAGCTCCTTTCGGACATCAGGCCAGACAAAGCAGACAGACAAAAAATCATCGGGACGGCGGAAACATATACAACATCACTGTTTAGTATGTTTCCGGGGCAAAAGCAAGTGCTTCTGATGCGTCTCCCGCGGGAACAGCGCCTTTACCGGCGGATCGATCTGCGGCGGACGGCTGATGCGGCTACACTTTTGTAGGTTCGGCTTGCGGTCCGTACCATTTTGAAATAGAAGTTGATAATCTTCGAAAGGTAGTGATAGACTGAAATTCTGTCCATTTTATGGCCATGATTCAGCAACCGGTTATGGAGAAGGTACCGGTGACGGATGATCGTTCGGAAAGCGTGGAAAGAATGCGCTGCCGTCCGTTTCCGCAGGGACAGATTTTTCTGGATTTTGAGATTCAGAGCCTGTATGGTTCGGGAGTTGTGTGATGAATGTAATTCTTGCCGCAGCACGCTTTTGACACGTTGCATGTCAAACAGGCTTCGGAAAGCAAAAGGGGGCGATCATGAGTTTCGAAGAATATGATATCGGTTTGTTCTATGATGAAATGTTTGAAGACGCAGGAAAACCCCGCAGCGGAACCCGTGTTCTGACCAAAAAACTGGCCTCCCTTCCCCCCGGCGAATTGAAACGGCGTCAAAAAGCGGCGGAACAGGCCCTCTTTGACATGGGAATCACCTTCAACGTCTACGGCAATGATGCCGGGACGGAAAAAATATGGCCCTTTGACATTATTCCCCGGATTGTGGATGCGGCGGAATGGTACTGGATCGAAAAGGGACTCAAACAGCGCATCCGGGCGCTGAATTTCTTTATTGACGATGTCTACAACGAACAGAAAATCGTGAAGGACGGCGTGATTCCCGGCGATCTGATCGAATCCGCCGAGGGTTTTTTAAGGCCGTGCATGGGGCTGAAACCGCCCCGCGGCATCTGGGCGCACATCACCGGAACCGATCTGGTCCGGGATGAAAAAGGGCAGATGTATGTGCTGGAAGACAACCTCCGGTGTCCTTCGGGCGTTTCCTACGTCATCGCCAACCGGCGTCTGATGAAACGGACCTTTCCCGAGGTCTTTACCGCCTCCAAGGTAAAGCCGGTGGATGTCTACCCGGCAAGACTCCTCGACATGCTCTATTCCATCGCTCCCAGCGGGGTCCGCAATCCCATTGTCGCCCTGCTCACCCCCGGTATTTACAACTCCGCCTACTTTGAGCATTCCTTCCTGGCCCACGAAATGGGCGTCGAACTGGTCGAAGGCCGGGATCTGGTCATCAACGACGGCTTTGTCTGCATGAAAACCACCCACGGCCTGCAGCGGGTGGACGTGATCTACCGGCGGGTCAACGATGACTTTCTCGATCCCAGAGCCTTCCGGCCCGATTCCCTGCTCGGCGTTCCCGGTATCCTGGATGTCTACCGGGCCGGACGGGTCGCCATGGCCAATGCGCCCGGAACCGGTGTGGCCGATGACAAGGTGATCTATGCCTATGTTCCGAAGATGATCCAGTATTATATGGGGGAAGAGGCGATCATTCCCAATGTGCCCACCTACCTCTGCTGGGAGGAAAAAGCACGGGCGTATGTGCTGGACAACCTGGAAAAGCTGGTGGTCAAGGCGGCCAATGAATCGGGCGGATACGGCATGCTCATCGGACCGGTGGCATCAAAGGCGGAACAGGCGGACTTTGCGGAAAAGATCAGAGCCAGACCCCGTAACTTTATCGCCCAGCCGGCCCTGGGGCTCTCCCGCGCGCCGGTCATCGTCGAGGACGCCTTCGAGGGCCGCCATGTGGATCTGCGGCCCTTTATCCTCTACGGGGATGACATCTGGGTGCTGCCCGGCGGCCTGACCCGGGTGGCCCTGAAAAAAGGATCGCTGGTGGTCAACTCCTCCCAGGGCGGCGGAAGCAAGGATACCTGGGTGGTACGGGGCAGCGCCCAGCAGCAGGCGGAAGAGATTGCGACCGGAAGCACCCAGACCATGACCGGAGACACGCAGGAGCAGACAATGGGAACCATGAAGCAGATGCAAACGATGGGGGGACGTCATGCTGAGCAGAGTAGCTGATACACTCTACTGGATGAGCCGTTATCTGGAGCGGGCGGAAAATATTTCCAGATATGTCGAGGTGAACTGGTATCTGACCCTGGAACAGCCCGACCAGGAAAAAAGCGACTGGGGCGCGCTGGTCAGCACCACCGGCGACAATGAACTCTTCTCCAGGCGCTATGACGCCCCCACCTACCGGAATGTGCTGTCGTTTCTGATGTTCGATACCGACTACTCCCATTCGGTCATCTCCTGTCTGCGGGCCGGGCGGGAGAACGCCCGGACGGTCCGGGAGATCATTTCGGCGGATATGTGGGAACAGATCAACGCTTTTTACCACATTGTGGAAAACGCGGGACGGAACCAGTCGCTGATTTTTGAAAATCCCTACGACTTCTGCCAGCAGATCAAACTGCGCGGCATGATGCTCGGCGGCATCGGCAACGACACCATGAGCCACGGCGAGGGATGGCACTTCTGCCGCCTGGGACGGTATCTGGAACGGGCGGACAAAAGCTCCCGGATTCTGGATGTGAAGTATTTTACGCTGCTGCCCGACAGCGGGTATATCGGCACGGCCTATGACGATGTCCAGTGGGCGGCACTGCTTCGTGCCACCGGCGGGCTGGATGCCTACCGGCAGTTATACGGACGGATCTATCCGGCGAACGTGGCCGAATTCCTGATCCTGAACCGGGAGTTTCCCCGGGCGATTCTCCACTGCCTCAACGTCGCCCAGCGATCCCTCCACGCCATCAGCGGAACCCCCATCGGGGCGTTCCGGAACCGGGCTGAACAGCTTCTGGGGCATCTCACTGCCGAACTCGGCTACACCGAAGTCAGCCGCATTTTTGACAAGGGGCTTCACGAGTTCAATGACCAGCTGCAGCTCGATATGAACAACATCAACAATGCCCTGTCGGAAAGCTTTTTCGGCTATGGCACGTCTTCCGAATC
>JBEPXL010000432.1:0-3868 GCA_041641935.1 Desulfobacteraceae bacterium
TCGACATCTTCCCCCGCGCCAGAGCCGGGGCCGCCGTCTCCAGCCGCCGCAGGGCCACAATCTCCGCATGATCCACCTCGTTGGTGCAGCCCGCCGCCGTTCCCTCCCGCGCGCCGGTGACGATCACCCGGTTCTCGCAGACAATGACACACCCCACCGGAAATTCATTTTGTGACAGTGCAATGGCCGCCTGTTCCAGGGCCTTTTCCATAAAATACGCGTCTTCCATTTCCTCTCTCTTCCCCTGCATTTCATCTCACCGGACCCGCCGCCCATTTCCCGTCCTGCGCCGGAAGGGCAGGGGACCGGTCCTTCAATACAGTCCCGGCAACCGTCATTCCTCATTCAACCGGCACACCGTCGTATCACATGGACAGCTTCCGTCGATTTCATAGGCAAACACGATGCGGGATTCCATCTCCGCCCGTTTCTCCGGAACCGGCGGAAAATCGAAATCCGCCATCCGGTCCGCCAGTTCCGTCCGGGACGGAATGGCATTCAGCCCGGAGGCGGTCACCTTGCCCGTGACCCCGTCCAGCACATCGGCATTTTCCCCGTTGGTCACCACCACCACCGGAACCTGGTACGGCGTCACCAGACGCGAAACCGCCAGTGCCGGTCTGTACCGCGTCACCAGGGAACCGGGACCGTATTTGATCACCATTCCGGTTCTGCCGGATAGGATCACCTGCAGATCCACCGGAAGCCGTCCCCGGTTTTTTCCGGCCTGCACTTCCAGCAGGTGGCGGGGAAGGATCTCCGCTTTCCGGTAGCCTTTTTTTTCCACCAGAATCCGGGCCAGTTTCTGCCGGTACTGCTCATCATGGGTATCTTCCAGCGTCTCGCCCGTCAGATAATCGCGCAGCTCGCCGAGAATCAGATGATGTCCGCCCATGTTCCCTCCTTCCCGCTGCGCCTGCTGTGGCGCGCATTCGGAAATGATTGTTGAAAATCAGCCGGTTTACGGCTAAACTATACTATTTTGCCGGAACATTGTATAGTGTCAGTACATCCGGAATCCATTTGGGCAGCGGGTGATGGCGGGCAAATTGCCCTGCGTATGGGGGTAACCCGTTTATCCGGCATGATCACCTGTCTCCGGCACTGATGGCGGCAGTTCCGCCTGTGATAACCAGAAGCAACGGATTGAACCGAATGAATACATCGCTTACCATACGAGAAGAATTTGAAGAACGGGAACGGCGCTTCATGTCACCCTATGGCCGCCTGAGCGCCGAATCCAGAGGGCGTGTCATCCCCGAACGGCTCCGGTCCGTCCGTACCGTGTTTCAGCTTGACCGGGACCGGATCGTCTTCAGCAATGCCTTCCGGCGTCTCAAATACAAGACCCAGGTTTTTCTGTCGCCCCTGGGCGACCAGTACCGGACCCGGCTGACCCATACACTGGAGGTGGCCCAGGTTGCCCGGACCATTGCCCGGTCCCTGTACCTGAACGAGGATCTGACCGAAGCCATTGCACTGGGCCACGATCTGGGCCATACCCCCTTCGGCCACGGCGGGGAAACCGCCCTCAAGGAGATATTCTCCCATGAATTCAGCCACAGCGACCAGAGCCTCCGGGTCGTGGATCTGCTGGAAAACAAAGGAAAAGGGCTGAACCTGACCTTTGAAGTCCGGGACGGCATTCAGAAGCATTCCAAGGGGTACGGCGATATCAATTCCGACCGGCCCGAGCAGAAGCCCGACACGGTGGAAGGGCAGATTGTGCGGTGGGCCGATATTATGGCCTATCTCAACCACGACCTGGAGGACGCCATCCGGAGCCGGATCATCCGGGAGGATCAGGTGCCGGACGCCTGCACCCGGATCATCGGTCGCAATCATCCGGAACGGGCCACGGCCATGATGCGGGATCTGATCTATTCCAGCCATGTGGAAGACGACGAACTGGTGCTGACCATGGGCAATGATCTTTATTCGGCCATGATTGAACTCCGGCAGTTTCTCTATGAACATGTCTACCGGGCCGAAAAGGTCCACCGGGAATTTGTCAAGGCCAAGAAAATCCTGCTGGAACTGTACCAGTATTTCATGGAAAACCCGGACCGGCTGGCGCAGGAACTGACCAGTCTGGACATGGCCCACTGCCTTCAGCAGGATGAGCCCTACAAGCGGGTTGTCTGTGATCTCATTTCCACCATGACCGACCGGTACGCCATGAATCTGTATACCCGGCTCTTTTTTCCGTCTCCGCTGGTATAGCCGTCGGCGGAAATCCGGAGGAAGGCACAGAACGGAACCATGCACCGGACGATTGCCATCGCCCGGTCAGCCATGCGAGAAGAGACAATGGACTTTCCGAAAGAGAAATATGAACACTATCTCGACCGGCTCAAAATCATCTATGCGGAGATGGACCATGCCTATCAGTCGGTCGCGGACCGGTACGACTTTCATTGCCGGGGATGTGAGGAGAACTGCTGCCTGACCCGGTTTTACCATCATACCTGGCTGGAATACCTCTACCTGCGGGAGGGCTTCTTCTCCCTTGCCCCGGATACACGGCAGCGCATCCGGCGGCAGGCGCAATACGTTCTGGAGAAAATGGCCGAAGCCGACCGGACAGGCGAACCCGTGCGGGTGATGTGCGCGGCCAACGAGGATGTGCTGTGTCTGCTGTATGATTACCGCCCCATGATCTGCCGTCTCCACGGTATTGCCCATGAACTCCACCGGCCCGGCGGCCCGGTGGCCTACGGGCCGGGATGTGACGCGTTTACCCGCCAGACCGAAGGGCGGGACTATCTGCCCTTTGACCGGACGCCATACTACAAGGAAATGGCCCGGCTGGAGTCGGAGCTGAAAGCGGCGCTGCATCTGCGGGAGAAGATCCGCATGACTGTCGCGGAAATGATCCTTTCATTTCCGGAAACCGAATAACGCAGCGTTTCCTGCCGCAGGCTTGCGGCAGGGAACCTGTTGAGAACCGAACGCCGGAGCCTTGCTGTATCCGGCGCAGGAGAACCGTTGTTTTATGAAAGAAATCACCCCGGATCAGATCGACCGGCTGCCCGGACGGCAGCTTGCAGAAGGCGATACCTTCTGCTTTTCCTGCCACCCCGGCATCGGCTGCTTTAACCGGTGCTGCCGGAATCTGAATCTGTTTCTCTATCCCTATGATGTGGTCCGGCTGAAAAACAGGCTGGAGATCAGTTCGGAACAGTTTCTGGATCAGTACGTGGATGTGGTGCTGCGTTCCGGGGACGTGTTCCCTGAAGTGCTGCTCCGGATGGCCGAGAATGAAGAGCGGTCCTGCATCTTTGTCACCGAACAGGGCTGTTCCGTCTACGGGGACCGACCCGATACCTGCCGGAAATTTCCGGTGGAAAAGGGGGTACTCTACAGTGCCGGAAACCGGAAGCCCGAAAGTGTCTTTTTTTACAAGCCGCCCGATTTCTGTGAAGGACAGTATGAAGAAAAAGTCTGGACCATCGATGAATGGGCCAATGACGAGGAGGCGAAGGTCTACAACCGGATGACGGCGCAGTGGGCCGAACTGCGGCGGATGTTTCTGCAGCAGAATCCCTGGGGCGCGGAAGGGCCGCAGGGGCCGAAGGCGAAAATGGCCTTCATGACCGCCTACAATATCGATCAGTTCCGGGACTTTGTCTTCAACAGCAGCTTTCTGAAGCGCTACAAAATCAAAAAGGACCTGCAGCGGAAACTCCGCCGGAGCGATACGGAACTGCTGCTCCTGGGCTTTGACTGGATCCGGTTCTATCTCTGGGGCATCCGCCCGAAATCCTTCCGGATCAAATAGGCGTCTCCCTCAGACAACCCCTTTGGGCATGGGGGCGACGGCTTCCCCGCCCAGCACATATCCGCCGTCGATCCGCAGGACGCTGCC
>JBEPXL010000433.1:0-3867 GCA_041641935.1 Desulfobacteraceae bacterium
GGCCTGGGGCTTCGCCAGATTACCCTGAGTCCCTGGAAAATTGACGATCACCATATCCGGAACCGCCTTGCAGTGGAGGAGAAATATTACCTCTACAACGCCGGAACAATCCGTCCGCCGGTGTATCTGCTCTTTGACCCCATTGACCGGGCGGTGGGGGAAACGGCGCAACATCTTCTGAAGAAAGAAGGGCTGCCGGTTGAAATGCTCCGTCTGCCGGAACCGGAGGTGTAAGCATGGATGTCATGGACGCGCACCATCCCCGCAATCTCTGGGAACAGGCGGTGTATGCCAGGTTTCTTCAGAAAATCGACCCGTTCCGGGACCGGGACTTTTTCCGGCCCCTGACCCGTGCCTACACCGGTGACAACACCTTCTGGTCCACCCCCTCTCCGGAACCGGATCTGCCTGCTGAATTCTGGGCACTGGTAAAAAAGCATCTGGATGACGCCACAGTACAGACAGCGGCCCGCCGTCTGGCCGCCGCCATTGCCCGATGGGAACCGGACCCGTCACGGATCGTCTTTGCGGCGATTCTCCGGGCCGGTGTACCGGTTGCGGACTGGCTCTGCCGCCTGCTGCCGGGCGCACAGGCCGTGGCACTTTCCCTGTTTGTGGGGCTGGGCATCGATCAGGTGGCGCTCCGCCGGATACAGCAGGACTTTCCGGAGCGGAACATCATCTTCGTGGACGGCTGGACCGGACGGGGCGGTGTTTCCCGGACCGTTGCGGCCCTGAACGCAGGCCCCCTGGCCGTTCTGAACGATCCCTGGGGATGGGCCGACTTCTCCGGATGCGACGAAGACATCTTCTGCCCGACCGCCTGCTTTACCGGCGCCGCCACCCTCGGATTTTCCCGGACCTTTTTTATCGACGAGGATACCCTCTTCGGGACCTACCGCTTTCCCCGGCAGCACTGCCGGCCCGATCTGGTCACGGCATGGCAGCGTCTCTGCCCCCCAGCACCGTCCGCACCGGTTCCCGGACGTCTGCCGGAACGATTCCACCGGGAGACAGACCTCCGGCTCCACAGCAACGAAGTCTGCCGGGCGCTCATCAATGCCGCACCGGAAACCCTTTACTTCCGGGATGACATGGCCTGTGTGCGGAAGGACTTCCCCCTTCTTCTGGCGCTGGCCGAACGGCGGAAGGTAAAGATTCTGACCGGTGTGAAGGAACTGGCTGAGTACCGGACACGGGCGGCCTGTTCTCTCCACATTGAAACATGATGCAGGGTTTCATTTCCGCGCCGGTTGGTGTAGAATACGGTCTGTACCGGCATGGACGCATTCACCCGAACCTTTAGCCCCGGAGAAAAGAATACATGATGAAACCATTTGCCATTCGGATTCTGATGGGTCTGCTGACCCTTGTTCTCTGCGGATGTACCACGCTGCAGCAACTGATCGACAAGCCGGATGTGGAATTCAGGGGCATGTCCCTGGCTTCGGCCTCTCTGTTCGAGGCGACACCGGTTTTCCGGTTTGAACTGAACAACCCCAATCCAATGGGACTGCTGATCCGGAGTGTGACCTACAATCTGAAGATCAACGACAAGAAATTCGTCCGTGGAGTATCGGATCAGAATGTGCTGATCAAGGCAGCCGACTCGGGAATTCTGGAACTTCCGCTTACCTTTGATTATCTGGATGTGTTCGAGTCCATTGCCAGCTTCCGGCAGTCGGACACGGTCAGCTATGAGCTGGCCGGTTCCATCGGTATCGGTCCGTTCTCGCTTCCCTACCAGGCCGACGGAGAGTTTGATATTCCGGAACTGCCGGATGTTTCACTGGAAGGGGTGCAGGTGGAAAATATGTCCCTGTCAGGCGCGTCCCTGGTCGTGGACCTGAATGTGGAAAACAACAATTCCTTTCCCATCGACATGGGCGGGTTGAACTATTCCCTGAAACTGGAAGGACGGGAACTGGCGCAGGGGATGACCCGGCAGATATCCTCGATCAGCGAGAAGGGAATGGCGCGAATCCGGATTCCGGTATCGGTCAATTTTCTGGAACTGGGCCAGTCGGCGTACCAGGCATTGCGGGGAAAGGCAACGGATTATGAGGTCGCAGGAGAAATGACCTTCAATATGCCGGGGCAGCGCGTAAAGCGGATTCCGTTTGAAAAATCGGGAGAGGTCCGGTTGCAGCGGTAGAACCGGAATGGCGGATCAGCGTTCCGCGCGGGTTGAGGGGATGGTGTAAAAATTTTCGACACTTTTTGGTTTATCGTTTAACCTGTTTATTTTACAGGTATTACCACATCAGGAAGCGGATAAATCGCCGGAAGGGCCTGAAAAGGTGTCGGAAAATTTTACAGAACGCTGCTGACTGAACTTCGAAATGAAAGCACAAAAAAACCGGGAGAACTCATCTCCCGGTTTTTTTTGTGTATAAACTCTTCCGGGGCACAACCGGCCCATGAAGAAAGTGTTTATTTCATTCGGTTTTTTTTGTACCGCGCAATACCCAGAAAGATGAGCCCTACGCCAAACAGCAGGGCCGTAGTCGGTTCGGGAACCGGTTCATAATTGATGCTCAGTACCGATTTTTCGATCTGGAAATCCCCCGCGCCTGCCACAAACACGGAAAATTCTCCATCCATAAGGTAGCTGACATCCACATCATAGCTGTAGGAACCGGTATCGATTTCCCCAATATCCCAGGTGCCGTCTTCGGCAACCCCTAAAGCGACTTCATAACTCAGGAGGTTCCAGAAGGAATCGGGTTCATCGTCATGAAAAAACAAGGCGAGGGAAGCGCTGATGAGATAGTCAAAGGCCGGGCTGAAATCGAAGTGGTGTGTCCATGCAACATAATCGATATAGTCAAAACTGTTCACATCCCCAAATAAATGATCGTCATAATCCTCGGGCGCCATGGTTCCGTTGGGGGTAAAGTAGGTGGTATCGGTCAGGGTAATGGGTGCTGCTGCTGAAAAAGTGGTGAGGCTGAATACAAGGAAGGTGGTGAATAAGAAAATTCTGAACATTATTTTCATTTTGACCTCCTCCTGCTGAAAAGCAGAGCCAGATTGTATGTCTGGCAGGGATGCGTTGCAATAAGCGGTCCAAATGGACAAAATGTTAATATTTCACAGGAAATCCATATTCACGTCCAGCACTGGGTCAAGAAGTGTAAAGAAAACCGACACCCCTTCCCGGAAGAGTTTTACCGTCTCCTGAAGGCGCAGGCATGGCGGCAGGGATAAGGCAGGGTGGATTCGCCAGGGGGCCGGAGCGAATGCCAGTCCGGAGGAAGGAACCTCCGGACCGGGGGAACCGGATGACGTTGCTATTGTTTGCGTTACCGCCTGCGATGTTTTTCTCTGTAGCCGTAAAATCCCATTCCGAGCAGTCCGATGCCAAGCAGGACAACGGTGGGTGCTTCCGGAACCGCTTCATGGACAGGGCCGCCGTCAGCTTCTGAAAAGTAGGAGATGGTCAGAACAGATTGATCGAGAATGAAATCCCCAAGGCCCACCAGGGATGTTTTGAACGAGCCGTCCATCAGGAAAGACGGCTCGATGTCATGGCTGTAGGAACCGGTATTGATTTCCCCCAGATCCCAGAGCCCGTCATCTCCAACCATTCCGGCGTATTCCAGGGAAAGAAAATCCTGCTGATCATCTTCTTCGTCATCCTGGAAAAAGAGTTCGATTCTGGCGCTGATGAGGGATTCAAACGGCGGAGCGAAATCGAAACGGTGTACCCATGAAATATCATCGGCAGGGAGGTTATACTGATTGACGGTTCCCTGCATGTGACTGAGGTAATCCGCCGGCGCGATGGTTCCGTCTTCGGTGAAAAAGGTTGTGTCGGTCAGCGTGAACTGCGCTGCACCGGCGGTTCCGATGGTGCATAAGATG
>JBEPXL010000434.1:0-1931 GCA_041641935.1 Desulfobacteraceae bacterium
TTCATCACCGATGACCGGATCCCGGATTTTTCCCCCCTGGCCCAGGTGCTGACCGCCATCAAGGGCGGCGCGACCATGATCCAGTACCGGAACAAAAGTTATACGCCGGAGCATCTCGAAGAGGTGATCCAGATCCGCCAGGTGTGCCGGGACCGGGGGATTCCCTTTCTGGTCAACGACACCATCGAACTGGCCCGGCAGGTCATGGCCGACGGGGTTCATCTGGGGCAGGAGGACGAGTCTCCGCTTCTGGCCCGGGAGATCCTGGGGCAGGCGGCGATCATCGGCGCGACGGTGTCGAACCCGACGGAACTGGCGGCGACCGATCTGACGCTCTGTGACTACATCGGCACGGGACCGGTCTACGGAACCCGGACCAAGGCCGATGCCAAACCGGTGCAGGGGCTGGACGGATTCCGGAGGATGGTGGAGAACTCTCCTGTCCCGGTGGTGGCCATCGGCGGTATTACCGCCGAAAACGCCGGCGCCTGTTTCGCTCAGGGCGCTGCCGGGGTTGCCGTGATCAGCTGGATTACCCGGTCGGATCATCCTCTGGAGAATGCCACATGCCTGGCACAGGTCTGCAGCGCCTGATCTTTCCGCGGCCCCTATCACCGGGCCGTTGTCCCGCCTCTGTTTATCCCCCGATTTCTAAAAAGAGATGCCCGCGTCTTGACTCTGCCGCCGATTCATGTTTTGAAGACGGTGATTGTGTATCCGGGCAGGAAAGACTGCGGTTTTCCTGCCGGTCCTGATGAAACCGCACCCGGCGGAGGAGGGGTGTATGTTATGGGAGCTTAGATAGAAATGGCCAGACAATCCACCTTCAACATCCTGATGTACTCCCATGACACCTACGGACTGGGACACATCCGCCGGACCATGGCCATCGCCGACCACCTGCGGGCCCCGGATGTCAACATCCTGATCCTGACCGGTTCCCCCCTCGCGGGCCGGTTCACCTTTCCCGAGCAGATCGACTTTGTCCGGATTCCGGGCATGATCAAGAAGACCAACGAGGAATATCAGCCCCTCTCCATCAAGATCAATCCCCGCCATGCTCTCGATATCCGCCAGAACATTATCAAGACCACCGCCAAGACCTTCCAGCCCGATCTCTTCATCGTGGACAAGGAGCCCCTGGGGCTCAAGAAAGAGGTGCTACACACCCTCAAATGGCTCCGGCGGAGCCTGCCCCGGGCCCGGACCATCCTCGGCCTGCGGGATATTATGGATGACGCCGAGACGATCCGGAAAACCTGGCGGAAGAAAGGCATCTATGATGTCCTGGACAGTCTCTACAGTGAAATCTGGGTCTACGGCATCCGGGATTTTTATGATCCCGTCACCGAATATGCCATTCCCGATCCGGTGAGCCGGAAAATGATCTTTACGGGCTACATTCCCCGGAAGGTTCCGGGCCGGGAGGAAGGCATCCGGGAGCGGCGGCGGCACGGCATGTCGGAAAAACAGAAGCTGGTGCTGGTGACCACCGGCGGCGGCGGAGACGGATACCCGGTGCTGCATGCCTATCTCTCCATGCTGGAATCCCTGGATGGTCCCCCGCCGTTCCGGAGCATTGTCATCACCGGCCCGTTCATGCCCCGGGCCCGGCGGTCGGAGATCTTCCGGCGCGGAAAGCGGCTCGGGGTGCGGGTGTTCCATTTTTACCGGCAGATGGAAAAACTCCTTGCCGCCGCCGACCTGGTGGTGAGCATGGGCGGGTACAACACCCTGTGCGAAATCCTGAGCCAGAAAAAGGTTACCCTGCTGATTCCCCGGGAAACCCCAAGAAAAGAGCAGCTGATCCGGGCGGAGAGCTTTCACCGGCAGAACCTGGTGGATTATCTTCCCTGGAACCGGCTTTCGCCGGAAGGGCTCCGGGAAAAGGTGTTTCATCTGCTGGACAACGGGGCACTGTACCAGAAGGC
>JBEPXL010000434.1:1941-3856 GCA_041641935.1 Desulfobacteraceae bacterium
ATTTGAAATGACCGGACTCGATGTCATGCGCCAGCGGCTTTGCATCTTCAAGAACACCCAGAACCGGAAGTGTACCCTGTGAAAAATGACGCGCCGACCCCGCCGGTGCTGGGGATGATCCTGAAGGGGTATCCCCGGATATCGGAATCCTTTATTTCCAATGAAATCTTTCTGCTGGAACAGCTCGGCTACCAAATTCGTATCTTTTCCATGCGCGATCCCCGGGAGAACTTCACCCATGACAGCGTCCGGCGGATCCGGGCCGGGGTGGACTATCTGCCCCAGGAACTGCTGCGGCCCCTGCACCGGCTTCTGTACCACAATCTTCTGCTGGCCGTTGCTTCGCCCCGCCGCTATGGCCGGGCACTGGGGCTGGCGCTGCGGCGGTTTTCCCGGTCCCGGAAGTCGGCGACGTGGAAGCATCTGTTTCAGGCGGGGTATCTGGTGCATAAATTCCTGCCGGGCCGGAATGTGGTGCGGCTTCATGCCCATTTTGCCCATTCCCCGTCTTCGGTGGCCCTTTTTGCCAGCCGGTTGAGCGGTCTTGCCTACAGTTTTACGGCCCACGCAAAGGATATTTATACGTCATCACCGGAGAAGCTGCGGGAGAAGATCGCAGGGGCACGGTTTGTGGTGACGTGCACGGAATACAACCGGCGGTATCTGAAGGGGCTGGCCGGAGAGAGCGGGACGCCGGTCCACCGGGTCTATCACGGCATCGATACAAAACTTTTTTCGGGCAATCCGGATCATCGTGTACCGGAGGCGCCGTACCGGATTCTGACTGTGGCACGGCTGGTTCCCAAGAAGGGGCTTCCGACGGTCTACCGGGCCCTGGCGCTGCTGCGGGACCGGGGGATCGGGTTCCGGCATGAACTGATCGGGGACGGGGATGACCGGGAACGGGTGCTGGGGCTGATCGGGGAACTGAACCTGGGGGACCGGTGCAGATGGCTGGGGACGCTGGCCCATGAGCAGGTGCTGGAACACTACCGGCGGAGTGATGTGTTTGTGCTGGGGTGTGAAATCGCGCCCAACGGGGACCGGGACGGGATTCCCAATGTGCTGATGGAGGCGATGGCGATGAATCTGCCGGTGGTGGCGACGGATGTGTCGGCGATTCCGGAGCTGGTGACGGACGGGGAGACGGGGCTGCTGGTTCCGCCGGGGAATCCGGCGTTGCTCGGGGATGCGGTGGCGCGGATGCTGACGGATACGGATTTGAGAAACCGGGTGATTCCGGTGGCACGGGAGCGGGTGATTCGGGATTTTGACAACCGGCGGCTGATAAGGGAACTGGGGGAGATATTTGGCGGTGACAGGGAGTTGGGAGGGTGATATATTTCTTCGAAGGCAGGAAGAAAATTGTAACGGTATAATCCGTAAGGAGCGCTGATGGAGACTGCGAAAATCTATGTAGAATTTTCTGATGATATACAGGAATGGATGGCTGACAATGGACTGTCGGTTGAGGATATTCTGGAAAAAGAAGGAATTGATGCTGATGTTGAACATGACATCATTCCCGTTGAGAAAGATGGCAGCCGCACCAAAGATGTTGTTCCGGTAATTATTTTGGCAAGTGGAGGCGCTTTAACCAGTGTGCTTTTTGCTGTTTCTCATTGCATGAAAATCTGGCTCAACCGTCCCATTTATACGTCATGGGAAGAGCTTGAGGAAATTCGGGATAAGGACGGGAATGTTTTGCTGGATAAAAAGGGCAATCCCCAAATGAAAACGGTCCACAAGCATTTTGTTAATGAGCCGGGCAAAAGCGATAAGAAAGAGAAGATAGACTTGAAGGCCGGTTTGAAGGGACTGATAATGAAAATCGGTTCTGAAGAGAAACAGGTGAAGCCGTAGCGGTGATATATCGCTGGAACAACCGCAATAGCCTTTTAAATCTGGTATCATT
>JBEPXL010000435.1:0-3853 GCA_041641935.1 Desulfobacteraceae bacterium
GCTGGTACCGGGTCGGGGCTTCCTGCACCCCATCCTGCCGGGCGGTATACGGCTGCAGTTCCTTTGCCAGTTCATCGATCTGGCGCGCCACCGCAACGGTGCGCTGGCGCAGGTCGTGCAGCGTTCGCTGCTGCTGGCGAACCTGTTCCAGAGCCAGGCGATGCTCCTCTGCCGCCTTTTCCTGCTGTCCGGCTGCATGAATCTGCGCCTTCAGCTGTTCCGATGTTTTCACTGCCGTCTGCAGTTCCGCTGTCAGTTCCGCAATCAGACCCGAAACCCGCTCCGGAGGAACCGGCTGTTCACAGAGCGGGCAGTTACGGGAGGCTTCCAGACGGCTCAGGCGCTCCAGCCGCTGGCGAAGCGCCTGGGCCGTCTGGGTCCAGCGGCCATATTCCTGGCGAAGGTCTTCAGAACGCTTTCCGATATCTTTTCCGGCACGGATCTGCTGCTCCAGGGATTTCCGCTCCTGCTCCAGGGATTCGGGGGAGGGAATATCAGCCGCCCGGGTTCTGAGGGATTCCAGCCGTTTCTGCCGCTCATCATGCTGCTTCTGCAGCAGTTGATACACCGTCAGGTCCGGACCGTCGGCCCGGAGCAGGGACTGGTATTCCGCTTCGATGCTTTGCATATCCTGTTCCGCTGCCTGCAGCTGCCGCCGTGTCAGTTCCACATTGAGCGGGTCGGTCGTCTGTTTCGGAGCGGATGCCTGCACCCCCCTGAGGTATTCCCGGGCCCGGCTTTTGGCCTTTTTGAATCGAGACCGGAGTACCAGAACATCATCCAGTCCGGCCATATTCTGCAGAAGGGTCTGGTTGTACCGGGGAACGTCCTGCAGGAAATAGATCAGTTCTCCCTCGCGGAAAAACGTACTGAGGGCAGCCGTTTCCGGCGGTGTCGGAATAAACCGGCGCAGATCACCGGGAATGGAGACGGGGACCGGTTGCCAGCCTTCATCGGGCTGACCCGCAGCCAGCTTCGGGAGCCCGTCCGTCGGCTGGCGCAGCCGGTAACGGGTTTCTTCCTGACGGAAAAAGAGAGTGGCGGCACCATTCGGTTTGCCTTTGCGGCGCAGATCCCGAACCGACAGGCGGGTATTGAGGTGCCGGCCGAACAGGGCAAAAAAGATCGCATAGATCAGGGTCGATTTTCCGGCCCGGTTTTCGCCGTAAACCACGGTCAGATTTGAAAAATCGATATGTTTTTCGGTAAAGCAGCCGATATGTTCCAGGTGGATCGCTTCCAGTTCCATTTAGACCGGTTCCTCTCCCGTCAGTTTCCGGTAGATCTGCTGATCATCCAGGTAGGGATTGGCGAGTGCTTTCCGGAAAACGTCCACAATCCGGTCCTTCTCTTCGGTTGTGAGCCCTTTTTCCGCGGCAAGGGCTTCCATCCGGCTGCAGAAAAGATCGAAAAGGGTATCCTGTGGTCCCATGACGGCTACTCCGCTTCGGTTCTGAGTGCAGCTTCCCGCTGTTCCACGGGAATCCAGTAGAACTCCCGGACCAGCACCCGGACGATGCTGGCAATGGGAACGGCAATGATCATTCCACTGATGCCGAACTGGGCGCCGGCCAGCAGTGCCAGCATCACGATCAGCGGGTGAAGACCGGCCCCTTTCCCCACAATTTTGGGCTGCAGCACAAATCCTTCCAGCGCCTGAATGGCACTGTAGAATACCAGAACCGAGAGCAGGGTAATCAGCTTGACACTCCAGGGAACACCGGCGGTCAGCAGAACGATCAGAATGGCCGGGGTTACGCCGAGAATCGGGCCGAGATAGGGGATAAACCCGCCGATGCCCGCTACTGTGCCGATCAGGATACTGTAGTTCCGGAGTGCCGGAAAACCGATAAACCCCATGCCGAACAGCCCGACGGCAAACAGGGTTCCCACGATGACCGACACGGTCAGCTGACCCCGCAGAAATCCGCCGACGGCGACATCGATCTTGTCCAGAATATCAAATACCCGCCCGCGATACTGCGGCGGTACCATTTTCCGCATGGTGGGCCGGATCTTTTCCCAGTCCAGGATGAAATAGAAGCAGATAATGCCGACGAAAATCAGGAAGGAAAAAAATCCGATAACAGAACCAACGCCGCTGAAGATGCCGCGGGTGGCGACTTCCAGCGCTTCAAATCCGCCGGTGGCCATTCTCCGCAGGCTCGGCAGAACAGAGGCGACAATCTGTTCGTAATTGATTTCGATTTCCCTGATCCGTTCGGTGATGGTGTCCATCAGACGGGGATCAATATTGAGCATCTGTGAGCGGGACAGTTTTTCCAGAAATACAGGAAATGCCTCCTTGACCGTCTGGAAAAGTCGGATAAACTCGGTCAGAACGGTTGGAATCAGAAAGGCCAGCAGCAGAAAGGCGACCGTCAGGATGATCAGGTAAATCACCAGCGTTCCCATGACCCGCCCCATCTTCAGGTGGCGCTGGAGGGTAATGACCAGCGGCGCCAGAATGTAGGCCAGCAGCAGTGACGCGATAAACGGCGTCAGAATATCCAGGAGAACCAGAAGGGATTCTCTCAGAAGGCTGAAGGTATAGAATGCGAAGGCAATGATTCCCATAAATCCGACGACATACACAATACGGCGGAGCAGTGGATCGGAAATTCTGAATTCGGACATCATGTTTTGCACCTCCTGATCGGCGGGTATCGTAAAGTTCAATGGTCATCAGAAAACCGGTTTTCCGTCAATAACAATCTGCACGCCTGCCTGTGATCCCGGAAGAAGGGATACCGTCGCGGGGGTGTTGCCTGCGAGTTGGGAAAACTGTTTCCGCAAGGCCGGGAAATCAAGTCTTTCCAGCGCGGTCCGGAGGAGTTCGATCTCTTCCTCAAGGCGCTGCCGTCCGGTCTTTTCTTTAAAATAGCGTGAGATCGAACGATGATAACATCGCCTTATTTCCGTTTCAACGCAGTGATGTTTCAAATCGAGCGCAATATGCATACGGACCCTGCAAAAAGATTGTAAATCGGGAAAGTCTGTTTTATAAATACCACTTCCACTGACGATTCAATTGATGATTCAGCATGATTTTACATCAATTTCCATCTATATACCCCAAAATAAGAGGAGGGGCAAACCATGTATGTACCCCGCTACATGTTTTTCACCAAAGGTGTAGGGAATCATAAAGAAAAACTGGCTTCTTTCGAGAACGCCCTCCGTGCGGCGAAAATTGCCCAGCTGAACCTGGTACGGGTTTCTTCCATTTTCCCTCCGTACTGTAAAATACTGGATCTGAATCAGGGGCTTTCCCATCTGGAACCGGGAGAAATCACCCACTGTGTTCTGGCCCAGGAGCAGATCAAGGAACCGGGACGACGGATCGTCGCCAGCATCGGGCTGGCCCTGCCGGCTGAAAGCGGTCATTACGGCTATATTTCCGAGCATCACGGGTTCGGGCAGACAGAATTCGTGGCCGGTGAATACGCAGAAGATCTGGCCGCCTCCATGCTGGCCAACACCATCGGGATTGAGTTCGACCCGGCAAAGGATTATGATGAACGGCGTGAGGTATACCGGATGTCCGGCAAGATTGTGGAGTCCCAGCATTTTACCCAGGGCGCGCTCGGGGCGGAAGGCGATATGTGGACAACGGTCGTCGCTGCAGCGGTCTTTGTCAAATAGCGGGGGAAAAACCTGCAGCGCATCCGTTTTTTCGTGTACCACGGGTGTCAGTGGAAGCGCTGATACCCGCCTCTCACAACCTGGTGGCGGATGGGAGTACATGGCAGAAAAAAACAACACATATACCCCTTTCGGCGGGGATGAAGTCCGGCCTGTGGACCTGGCGTCCGCACGGGTTGTGGTGCTTCCCCTCTGCTACGAACATGCC
>JBEPXL010000436.1:0-3843 GCA_041641935.1 Desulfobacteraceae bacterium
TCCGGAACCGGAGCGATAGACAGCACAGTTCTGGCAGGCAGTGATTTTTTCGGCATATTCGCCGTCTGTGCACTGAGGGCAGCGGGTTCCTTTGACATACCAGCACCGCTGATACCGGTCGCCGTAAGCCGGACAGTCGGTCCGGCTGCACTGGTTCATATCCCAGCAGTTCCGGGACATCACCGGTGCGGTGCGGACATCGAGGTTGCCTTTCAGGATTTCACGGGAAGAACGGTGCAGAATCCGGATCCGCTGGATCACCGTCTGGACAAAGACGGCTCCCACCACAAAGGCAATAAAGATGACAATACCGGTGGCCATGACGGCGTTCCGCATGAGACGCCCCACCGCCGCCTCGATCCCTGTCCGCAGCAGCCCCAGCCGGACTGTTCCGACCCGGTCCGCGCCCACCGTCACCGGAACCGCGTAATCATAGATGAGGGCATCACCGGTATCGAGCAGACGGACGCTGAAGGGCGGCCGGACCGGGTTTACGGTGCGGAGTTCCACAGGAAATCCATCCCGGAAGGTGTGGGTCAGGGGATGACCGTGCCGGTCCAGCAGAAAGGTGTAGGCAATGTCGTCGCTCAGAGCGGCGGTTTCGTCCACCAGCACCTTCATCCGGAGAAAATCCCCGGCCAGAATCGGCTCCGCCGCCCGGACCGCCAGCCCGGTCCCGATGGAGACGCCGCGCCGCCGGTTTTCCGCCAGCAGCGCCTCGGTCATGATCTCCCGGACCACCAGAAGAATCAGCCCGCTCAGAAGGACCAGGAGAAGTACGATGCCGAGGTATATTTTACTCCGGAATCCCAGTTTCATGAACCGCCTCCTCCGATTCCGGCTGCCATGTTCCGATCCGGTTCAACAGTTCCCGGACCGGATCATAATCCTGATCCCGGGCCGGTATAATGCCCGTCAGTTCCGCGTTTTCCAGAATGGCCTGGCGGTCCGGTCCGCCGTCATCGAGACGGAGCAGGGCTTCCCGCACGGCTTCGATGATCACCCCGTCCAGTCCGTCCCGTGCGGCATAGACCCAGCCCGGATACCAGGGGGTGGTGTCCACTATCCGGATATCCCCGGTATCGATGCGGTCGGCCACCACGGCAAGAGCGCCTTCCCGGATGGTTCCGATGTCGTACTGCCCGGCATAGACCGAAAGGATTACCTTTTCCTGCTTCCCGCCCGGTCCCGGCGCAAAGGCGATTTCCCGGAATCCGGATCGCCGGATACCGTGAGAGAGAAAATACCCCAGGGGGAAAAAATAACCGCCGGCAGAACCGGGATCGACGGCAATCCACCGTTTGCCCCGGCAGTCGGAAACGGTTGCAATCTCAGGATTGTCGCGCCTGGAAATGATCTGCCCCCGGAACATGGCCCGCCCCCCCTCCTCGACCGCACGGGCGAAGGCACGGGCGCCGTACTGGCGGGCGATGTTGACATAGATGACGGGGTTTGAAAAGGAGATATCGATCTTGCCTTCCCCGACCATCTGAATATGCTGGGCAAAGGTATCGGGGAATATCTGGCGGATCTGGATACCGGTTTCGGCCTCCAGGTATTCGACCAGCCGGTGGTGGCGTTCATAGGATTCGGTATGGGTATACTGGGGCAGATAGGCATAGGTGACGGCTTCACTCTCCTGCCGCCGGCGGACCGTCTCCCGACGGCTCAGGTCCACTTCCAGGGGCGTTTCTTCCCGGCTGCATCCGGTACAGGACAGCAACATACAGACGATGATCAGCATAGACAGGTATGACCGCCGGTGCTTCCGGAATTCTGGCGTTATGAACTGATCTGCTTCCATGTCGGGAATATGACACTGCCGCCGGATTTTGGCAAGAGAGGATTTGTGGGGGATCAGAATCGTTTTTTTCTTGCAATTCCCCGGCAGTTGCACTAAAGGGTAGGGTTATTCGTTGTGCGGTTGATACTGCTGCGGATGAAAAACATACCCGTATATGCCTGGGTGGCGGAATAGGTAGACGCAAGGGACTTAAAATCCCTTGGGGCTTGTCCCCGTGCGAGTTCGATTCTCGCCCTAGGCACTTAAAAATCAAGGGGTTAGCCTTTTCGGCTGGCTCCTTTTTTTGTCAGAATTACGGATTGTACCCAAAATTGTGCCTGCCGGTGGCAATCAACCATTTATTCCGCACCCGATGCAAACAGTCCGGCATTCCTTCTTCCTTACACTATATTCTGCGCCTTTTCTCTTGACAATTCCTGAAGATCAATCTATTCCTGCCTCTTCTGAACCAAAACGATTATCAGCAACGTTGTAAGTTTTTCCCTTGTATTTCCATCGTCTGGAACAGCTTGCACCAGACGAGAAGGAGCAGGCCCAGCATGAAACACCTCATTTTTATCCTTGCCATCATCACACTGGTCAGCATAACCTTCATCGTCCCTCTTTCTGCACAGCCGGGAAGACCCGAAAACAATGTCCAGGTGCAGACTTTCTTCACTTCGGACGCCGACCTGGATGTGGACGGGGATACCGGTTCCTATTTCCTGTACGGCGGACAGATTGAAATGGAATACGGCTGGCTGATGGCGGATTATGTCTATCGGCAGTACGAGTGGGACGATGTGGCGCTGCTTCCGTTCGGTGACGGCGTATCCGATCCGTGGGAACAACTGCACAAAGCGTCGGCGGGGATTTCTCACGATGATATGTGGTCGGAACGGTTCGGCTACTTTTTTGCGGCGGGCGTCAGTGCCGCTTTTGAAGAGGAGATGGATGACAGCCTCGGATTTCAGAGCTGGGCCGGCCTGATCTACCGGCTTCCCTCCTGGAACACCATAGTCCGCGTGGGAGCCCTGTACAACTGGAATGAGGTCACTTCCAGCGTACTGCCGATTCTGGGGATCGCCTGGCGAAACCCCGGAGCCGTCGGCTTTTCGGCAATGATCGGTATTCCACTGACGTCGGTCACCTACCGGTTTTCGGAGCAGCTTGCCGTACAGGCCGGGGCTGCGTTTGATTCCGAAACCTTCCGGCTGGCGGATGACAGTCCCGTCTCTGCCGGCGGCTATCTGGAAACTGAAAACATCGGCGGTGAAATCGCACTTCTGTTCAACCTGAACAGCAAGACCAGGATGAGACTGGGCACAGGCGGCTTTCTGGACCGGAGCCTGACGTTCTATGATTCCGACGGCAACAATGGCGAAGAGTATGATGTAGACCCCGGTGCTTTTGCGCGGGTCAGTCTTTCATTTGCCTTTTAGCCGGACTGCTCTGTCTTCCGGGGGGGAAATGCTCAGGCACTTCCGGAACAGGCCACGCCGATCACCGAGAAAAGAAAGGATTACATGTGACTGCAAAGCTGAAACTGCTGCTGATTTGCTGTATATGCTTTATCGCTGTTCAGGGCTGCACGTACCGTGCATGGTACAGTGGTCTGCAGGAACGGGAACGGCAGGAATGTTACCGGTATTCTGACAGCAGCGCCATTCAGGAATGCCTTGATGAGGTGAATCGCAGGACGTATGATCAATATGAGGAAGAGCGGAAGGAGGAGATCAGCGAATCTTCGGACTGAACATGCGATCCACCCGAAACAGATGATACCGGCCTGTTCTGATCCTGATGATCAGAACAAGTCGAACAGGGCAGCGCCTCATCAAAGGCCCTGCCCTTTTTTCATGAGCCATTCATCCTGCCTTGGGAATCCCGTGAATCTCGCGTCCTTTCCAGCCGTCGAACCGTTTTGAGGTTTTGTAGAGTTCATATTCTCCGTTTGCTGCAACCTTTTCGGTTTTCGCCAGCAGACTGGCCTGCTCTTTTTCGGACAGCGGTTTGAATTTTCTGGCCAGCCGGACATTTTCCTTCAGCAGCGCCATTGA
>JBEPXL010000437.1:0-2329 GCA_041641935.1 Desulfobacteraceae bacterium
GCCCTGAACCCGGCCATCTGCAGGGTTTCGTACCGGGACCGGGCTTTTCTGCAGTACTCCCGGATGGATTCCGGAAGATCAGGATCATCATTCAGTGGTTCGGCAAATTTTTCTTCCGTCACCAGCAGATGCTGAAATTCCGGCCACAGATATTCCAGCGCCTGAATGGAAACAATGGTGGCATGATCGCCTGCCGCCGGACTGCCCACCGCCAGCCCGACCACATGCCCGATGCGGGAATGGATCACCGGACCGCCGCTGTAGCCTTTCTCGACCTTTCCCCCGTCCGTCACAACAAAATCCCAGGCACGCACCCGGCGGTCCCTGCCCTTTGCCTTGACATACGCCGCCTTGTCCAGCCGCCCCTGCACATCCTTTTCCAGATGCTGTCCCGCGCTTTTCAGATGCCCCACCAGATCAACCGGATCACCCCGCTTCGCCCCCACGAACAGCGGCAGCGGATCGGCATCCAGCAGCCCGTCCACCCGCAGCAGGGCAACATCCTCCGCCTTGCTCTGCTTCACAACTTCTGCCGGATGTTCCCCCGCCATGACGGCATTCCCTTCATTGATTTCCGTTATCACATGGGCGCAGGTCAGCAGCCAGGTAGATGTTTCATCCCGGTGGATGATAAATCCCGTTCCAAAGCGGTCGTTTGTTTTCTCTTTTCCGGTAATCAGATATACGGACTTCATGGATTCCCCGTGTCTGGCGGTTTGCGGTGGGCAGGCAGTCAAGACGGACTGGAACCATCACTGAACAGTGAAGTAGCAGATGAAACGGGGAGAATCAAGTGCGGCGGGAATGAACCCGAACAACGAAGGATTCCCGGGTCAGAATCCATTCCCGTTTCTTCATGCTGAAGGATGTTTTTTTATCATCTTCCGTAAAATCCATCTGTTTTCCCCAAAAATACCTTGCTACATTTTCCGATTTTAGTTATGCGAGAGCGCAAAATCTGTTTCTGATCATGTTCTGTTCGCTTACGCTGCAGGAATGAATAATAAGCGAACTTCAAACATAGAATGTTTTACCTGGGCCAATATTATTTCCTTATCAGGGAGAAGTTAATGAAATACAAATTCGTAAAAGTAATAAAGTTGTTACCGGCTTTCATCATCGCCCTGGCTTTCCTGCAGCCGGAAACCGTCAATGCAGCAGCATCAGGTTATATTTCTGTTCATGACTTTCCATATACCTACACATGGAAAGATGAACAGGGAGTAACACGCAGTGAAGTTCTACAAGGCGTGAGAGACAGAGGAAACCCGAATCTTCCCCAGGTGCTGTGCAGAAATTACTACTGCCCCCCTCGTGAGACGGTCAATATTCTTGATCTTACCCAGGACATGTCACCACAGATTTTACAGTTTCGGCTGTTTGTTCCGCCCGGAACGGTTTACACAAATCTGTTGCTGTACATGGCAAGAGATGTATCCTGTGCTTCTGTCGCAAGATTTGGCAGCCCTCCGATTGGTGTTTATACGGATTATGACCAGTTATCCTATGCAGACGATTACGACGGTGCAACGCTGCAGGAAGTAATTGCCGGAGAAATGACGGCGGTCAATCGTGGTGGAACAATGCAGATCATAGCTGACAGATCTGAGACACCTTTGTTTCAGAATTATCACGAAGACAAACCGTATACAGCAGGAGGATGGCTTTATGTAAGACTCATCCTCTTTAACGGCAACTTGTCTTCATTTTACCGTATCAGCTGGACTAATTATGTAAATTTTGAGATATACAAGAACTGGTATAACAGCATGAGTGAAACAGACTGGTATAATTTCAATTCGGTGCAGGCTTCACTGAATGCTCCGAGTGCCGTTACCGGTTCCGCCGGTTCTGTCGCACGGAACGCCGCCACACTGAGCGGGGAAGTGATCAATGACGGCGGTGCATTCGTTTACTCACGGGGCATCTGCTGGGGGATGACACCCGCACCGGATCTTTCCGGTTCAGTGATTTCTTACGGAACAGGAACAGGAAAATTTTCCTTTCCTCTCAACGGTCTTTCGCCACACACCACTTATTATTACCGTGCATACGCAACCAACGCCATGGGTTCCTCCTATGGATACACCCGTTCTTTTACAACGATCAATCAACGGGGTAATGTCAATAATGATACAGAAGTAGACCTGGCGGACGCAATTCTGGTTTTAAAAATACTGTCGGGTGTGGATGTTTCCGGAGAAACCATTCTGAGGGAAGCAGATGTGAATGGAAACAGGCAGCTTGAAATGGCGGAAGTTCTGTATATTCTGCAGAAGGTGGGAAACATAAGGTAAGATTGGCGACTTCAGGCCCCCTCCGCTGTCCG
>JBEPXL010000437.1:2339-3840 GCA_041641935.1 Desulfobacteraceae bacterium
CTGCAGAGAGAACGCCGGACAGCGGAAGGTAAAAAAGCTATATAAACGACTTCAGATCATCGGCCCGGATGCCGTGATCGTAGACGATCTGTTCGATCAGTTTGATGGCCATTTTCTGGGGCAGAAAGCGGGAATGCTCCACTGCTACATTCCATGCCTGGAAGGTGAATTCGTAAGCCTTTTCCGTCTGTTCCCTCTGTTCCTGATCCTGTTTTTCCTTCACATTCTCAAATGAAATAACCTTGTTCATGGCACGTCCTTTCGTTTTGACGGAACACGAATGATCCCCACAGTGCCTGCCCATGCAGACCATGCTTTCGCCCGCCTTTTGCGTTCAGCCGGTTCTCCCGGAACGATCAGGACCGGCAGATTCCTTCACAGCAATACGCGGTTACATCATACTGCCGGCAGAAACTGTCACCATATGACCGGGGTGTCTGCGGATGTTTCCTGATCATACAAAACCGTGACAGATTTCATCCGGAAGTATAAAATACTGCCGGAACATGGGGATGTAAATAAGGAAACCCGTGTAGCAGGGATCAACCAGAACAGTAACCATCCGACAGGAAACCCATTATGAAATACACCTGTACACAATATCGGGAAGAAATGATGCTGCTGGCGCTGCAGCGGCAGTTGAACCGGAAAGATCTGACCGAAGCGGAACGGAAGGAAATCGAAGAGAAAATCAGGGAACTGAAAGCACAGATGGACATGGACTGATCCGGAGACCGGATTCCATTGCCGGTCGGCGGCCATGAAAAAACCGGCTTCAGCCGGTTTCAAAGAGATTCAGCCCGGGATCTCAATCCCGGGCGTGTTTACAATCCGGTTCTACACCCCGGCCGCCAGAACATCCCCGATCCGCTCCTGATCATCCGGATCCAGATATGGATGCATGGGCAGGCTGAAAATCCGGCGGGAATAGTCATCACTCACCGGAAAGTCCCCGTCCCGGTATTCCAGATCGGCAAAGGCCGTCTGCCGGTGGAGCGGTTTGGGATAGTAGATCGCCGTGGGTACATCGGCCGCCTTGAGGCGGGCCTGCAGAGCGCTTCGATGTCCCTCGTCTTTTGCCAGCACCGAATACTGGGCCCAGACGCTGGTCATCCCGGCCGGAATAACGGGGGGGACAATGTCGGCAACATTGGCCAGCCGGTCCGTATACCGCTGCGCGGCGGCCTGGCGGAGGGTGACTTCTTCCGGAAATATACCGAGTTTCGCCAGCAGGACGGTCGCCTGAATGGTATCCAGCCGTCCGTTGATGCCGATGCGGTCGTTGTTGTACTTGTCTTCCCCCTGCCCGTGAATTCGGATCGAGCGCATCCGGTCCGCCAGATCGTCATCATCGGTAAAGACCGCCCCGCCGTCACCATAGCACCCCAGGGGTTTGGCCGGAAAAAAGGAGGTCGCCGCAACGGTGGTGAGGGCGCAGGCTTTCTTTCCCTGACAGGTCGCCCCGAAGGACTGGGCCGCGTCCTCGATCACAAACAGACCA
>JBEPXL010000438.1:0-3837 GCA_041641935.1 Desulfobacteraceae bacterium
TCCAGAAAGATATTGAGTTCCATTTTGTGGAGAAGATGATGGATGTACTCAATATTGCACTGGAGCGGTAGGTTTTATACAGGGACAGGAATACAAGGGCAGGAGAAGAAGATGACAGGAGCAGGCAGAGCAGAGAGAAAAAAAGCACACATACTTCTGGGATGGATGGTACTGGCGGCAATGCTGGCAGGATGTGCCGCGCAGCAGACACCGCCGCCGTCGCCGCTGGCCGTGCCCCGGCAGACGGCGCCGGAGCGTGTTGTGCCGGAGGGAAAGCGTCCGCGCCCTTACCGGGTATTCGGTGTATGGTATCAGCCGATGGCCGATGCCCACGGATATCGCCAGAAGGGGATCGCCTCCTGGTACGGGGAAGCCTTTCACGGGCGGCCGACCTCCAACGGCGAAACCTATGACATGCACGGCATTTCGGCGGCCCACAAGCTGCTGCCCCTGGGAACTCTTGTGCGGGTCACCAATCTGGAAAACGGGCGGGTACTCGACCTCCGGATCAATGACCGGGGGCCGTTCATCCCGGGCCGGATTATTGATCTTTCCTACGGTGCTGCCAAAGAACTGGGGATTGTCAGGGCCGGAACGGCAAAGGTCGAGGTGGTTGCCCTCACCAGCGGTCCGCCGCCGCGGAAACGGCGGAAGATGGTGGCCTCGGTTGGACCGGCAGGGGAGCCGAACCGCTTTTTTATCCAGGTGGGGGCTTTCGGTGACCGGAAGAATGCGGACCGGGTGGTTCGGGAACTGTCGGAATCCTACGGGGAGGTGCTGGTCCGTCCCTACCAGTGTCCCCGGAGCAGGCAGACCCTCTACCGGGTGCTGGTGGGCCGGACAGCTTCTCTTCGCATGGCCGAAACCCATGAACAGATGCTCCGGGACCAGGGATTTCCCGATGCCTTTGCCATTGCAGAATAAGCAGACAGCCCGGAATCCCGTCGTTTTTCTGGACCGGGACGGGGTCATCAACCGGGACTCTCCCGACTATATCAAGGGCTGGCACGAATTCGAGTTCCTGCCCGGCAGTCCGGAAGCGATTGCCCGCTTCACCGCAGCCGGATTTGCCGTCATTGTGATTACCAACCAGTCGGCGCTGGGCCGGGGAATGATCACGCCGGCGGTGCTGGATGATCTCCATACCCGCCTGATCCGCTCTGTCCGGCAGCGGGGCGGCGAAATCACCGATATTTTTTTCTGTCCCCACACCCCGGATGATGAATGTCCGTGCCGGAAGCCGAAGCCGGGGCTGATCCGTCAGGCCTGCGGAAAATACGGGATTGATCCTGCCACGGCATGGATGATCGGTGACAGCGCAAAGGATATCGAATGCGGCCGGAACGCCGGATGCGGCCATACGGCGCTGGTCCGGACCGGCAACGGCAGGAAGGCGGAGGCCGGTCTGAAGGCCCGGAAAATCCTGCCGGATCTGGTGGTCCGGGATCTTTCCGAGGCCGCGGAACGGATCTGTTCCCTCGGGATAATCGGGAAATCATCCGTGAAATCTGTTGACAAAAAGAAAAATATGTTCTAATTTTACTGCCCGATGAGCGGGCATAGCTCAGTTGGTAGAGTACAAGCTTCCCAAGCTTGGTGTCGCGAGTTCGAATCTCGTTGCCCGCTCCAGTAATGTTGTTGGGAACGTCCGCCTTTTTGGCAGCAGGAAAAGGTAGACCTTTAACGGAAGTTTTCGTGATCTGAATTTTTTCGAATGGTCAGGATATGAATAGATAATTTCATCTCACTCATCCATAATCAGAAAAGGTCTATTAATGCATACTGAAACGGGCGGAAGCCCGTTTTTTTTTACTTAAATGGCGGATGATGAATCCATATGAGCGCAAAACGCAAAAAACAGAAAACACAGCAGGCAGACGCTGCCGCATCACCGAAGAAAATACCGGAGAAGGAAGTCGTCGGGCGGGTGCGCCGTCTGACCGGGCCGGTCTGTGAAATGGAAGGCCTGGAACTGGTCCATGTGGAGTATCAGCGGGAACCCCGGGGCCGGATTCTGCGGCTCTATATCGACAGACCCGGTGGTGTCACCCTGGACGACTGCGTGGACATCAGCCGCCAGTTGAGCGATCTGCTCGACGTCAGCCTGGAGGAACTCGGGCCGTATCATCTGGAGGTTTCATCCCCCGGCCTCAACCGTCCGCTGGGGCAGGAAAAGGATTTCGAACGATTCCGGGGGGAAAAAGCGAAAATCAGAACTGCCCGGCTGCTTGACGGACAGCGGTCGTTTACGGGCATTCTGGCGGGAATGTCGGAGGGAAACGTTTTGCTCGAATGCGACAGCCGGACCGTTTCCATTCCATATGATGAAATCACCCGGGCGCGGCTTGTGAAGTCCTTATAATGGAGAGATACCGATGTTGATGACAGATATACGGCGGGTCGTGGATCAGATCAGCCGGGACAAAGGCATTGAACCGACGGTTCTGGTCCAGGCCCTCGAAGAGGCATTGAAGTCAGCGGCCAAGAAGAAGTTCGGCAGCAGAATCGATATAGAAGTGAAATACAGTGAAGAGGCAGGCGAAATCGAGGTCTTTCAGTTCAAGGAAGTCGTCGAAGAGGTGATCGATCCGGAAATCGAAATCAGTCTGGAAGAAGGGATTGCCCTGGACCCGGATTGTGATATCGGGGACTGCCTCGGCACCAAGATGGATACCGCCACCTTTGGCCGGATCGCCGCCCAGTCCGCAAAGCAGGTGATCATCCAGAAGATGAAAGATGCGGAGCGCAACGCCGTCTACGACAGTTTTATCAGCCGGAAGGGCGAAATCATCAATGGAATTCTGCAGCGGTACGACCGGAACAATATCATCGTGAATCTCGGTCATGCCGATGCCGTTCTGCCGACGCGGGAACAGACCGGTACAGAGCGGTACAAGCGGGGAGACCGCATCCGGGCGCTGATCATGGATGTGCGCAATGATGCCCACGGCCCGCAGGTCATTCTCTCCCGGTCCCATCCGGATTTTCTGATCAACCTCTTTCGAACCGAAGTGCCGGAGATCAGTGAAGGACTGGTCAGCATCGTCGGCGCGGCAAGAGAGGCCGGTAAGCGCAGCAAGATCGCTGTCGCCTCCAATGATTCGGATGTCGATCCGGTCGGCGCCTGCGTCGGAATGCAGGGAAGCCGCGTCAAGAATGTGGTGATGGAGCTGAACGGTGAAAAAATCGACATCATTCCCTGGCATGTGGACCCCGCCAAGTACGTCTGCAATGCCCTGGCCCCGGCCAAAATCTCGCGGGTGATCATTGACGAGGATAACCGGACGATGGAAGTGATCGTTCCGGATGAGGATCTCTCTTCGGCCATCGGGGCAAGAGGGCAGAACGTCCGGCTGGCGTCCCGGCTGACCCGGTGGCGTCTGGATGTAAAGAGCGAGACCAATTACAGCAAGGCAATGAAAGACGGGTACAACTCGCTCATTTCTCTGGAAGGCGTCGGCATCGCAACGGCGGATGCCCTGTACGAGAACGGTTTCTATTCCGCAAAAGAGATTTCGGAAAGCACACTTGAGGATCTGATGCAGATCCGGAATCTGTCCGAAGAAGAGGCGGAACGGATTATCGCGGCGGCCCGAACCTATCTGGAAGAAGAAGCGGAAAAAACCGCAGAAGAGGAAGCCCCGGCGGAACCGGCGGAGGTGGAACCGGACGAAGCCGGTGCTGCCGCAGCGGCGTCACCGGCGGAAGAGCCGGAAGAGCCGGAAGAGCCGGAAGAGACGGAAAGTCAGCAGACAGCAGAAGCGGACACAGCGGAGCCCCCGTCAGTGGACGAAGGGGAAGAGGCCGATGATACCGCGGAGGACGAAACAGAAGCTG
>JBEPXL010000439.1:0-3831 GCA_041641935.1 Desulfobacteraceae bacterium
ATCTCTGCCAGGCACGCTCCAGCCCGGTTTCCACCGGCAGATCCAGCAGAAAGGTCATATCCGGCAGAAAATTGCCGGTGACCTGGCGGTGGAGGCGGAGGATCATCTCCCGGTCCAGTCCCCGGGCGTATCCCTGATAGGCGAGGGTGGCATCGAAATAGCGGTCGCACAGGACAACGCTTCCCCGGTCCAGTGCCGGCTGAATCACCGTCCGGATGTGCTGGACCCGGTCGGCCATGTAGAGCAGAAGCTCGGCGACAGGATCGAGTGCCCTGCTGGCCGGGTCCAGGAGAATGGCCCGGACGCGGACCCCGATATCGGTGCTGCCCGGCTCCCGGGTGACCAGAACATGGCGGCCCTGTTCCCGGAGCAGTTCTGCGGCCGCGGTCACAAGGGTGGTTTTCCCCGCGCCTTCGATGCCTTCAAAGGTGATAAACATTCAGCCCTCCGACCCTTTCGTTCCGTCTTCCTTCCGCCCGGTGAGATAGAGATTCCGTCGCAGCATCGGATTGTAGGAGGTCCATTCCGCCTCGGCGTCTTCGTTGGCGATGAATTCCCGGATGCCGTTCATTTTGGCGTCAATGTCGTCGATATGACTCAGCAGCACCGCCTCAAGGGTTTTCGGCGGTTCCGGGGAACCGAATTCCCGGCAGCCGTGATGGCTCACGATCATGTGCTTGAGGAGTGCCGCCGTCTCTTCCGGAAACCCGTCGATTTGGCGGATTTTTTCGTCAATCATGCAGCAGCCGATGACGATGTGACTCAGAAGCTGTCCCTCGCTCGAATACCCGATCCGGTATTCATATTCCAGTTCCCGGGTCTTGCCGATGTCGTGGAGGATGGCCCCGGCCAGAAGAAGATCAAGATTGATGCCGTTGTAGTTTCCCACTTTCCGGGTATAGTGTTCGGCGATCTTTTCCACCAGAACAATCAGGGAAAGGGTATGCTCCAGCAGACCGCCGATATAGGCATGGTGCATTTTTGTACCGCCGGGAGCGGTTTTGAAGCGGCGGACAAATTCCTCATCCTGCCAGAAAGCGTCCCGAAGCGCTTTTATATACGTATCTTTCACGGAGGCGTCAACCGTTCTCCGCAGCCGCTGGAACATTTTGTCGGTGTCATGGGCGGTGACCGGAAGAAAATCGGCCGGATCGATCCCGTCTCTGGCGCAGCAGGTCATCCGGCGCACCGTCACCTGATTCGTTCCTCTGTATTCCGAGACACTGCCGCTGATCCGGACAAAATCCCCCGCAGCGGCTGCCGCCGTGATCTCTTCCACATTGTCCCACACGACGCCCTTGATCTCTCCGCTGGCATCGGCAAGTTTCAGATTCAGATAGCTGTCGCCGTTTTTCTTCAGGGAAACCTTCTTTTCCGCCAGAACAAAGATATCATCGACGGTGTCCCCGGCAACGATGGAACGGATGAACAACTGCTTTTTCATGATTCTTCCACCCCCCATCCGTCCAGTTCATTCAGCAGGTCGTAATCGGTGCTGTCGCATTTCAGGGGCGTAACGGAAATATAGTTCAGGCTGACGGCATCGCCGTCGATGTTGATATCTTCACCGAATATCCGTGTGTCGCTGCCGAGCCAGTGGTAGGCGCGGTTGCGGGGATCGACCCGTTTTTCGTAGTATTCTCCGGAAAGATGTTCAATGCCCTGCCGGGTCAGGCGGACGCCTTTGATCTTCTCCGGGGCCAGGTCCGGAATGTTGACATTGAGGACGGTTCCCAGGGGCAGGCCGTGTTTCAGAATCCGCCGTGCCAGTCGTGCCACAAAGGCGGCCGCGTCTTCATAGTGTTTTACTTCATAGGCATGGATGGAGACCGCGATGGCCGGAATCCCGAAGAGGGCCGCTTCACGGGCGGCGGCGACGGTTCCCGAGTAGTTGATGCTGACACCGACATTGGCTCCCGGATTGATGCCGGCGATCACCAGGTCGGGTTTTATGTCCAGGATATCCGTCATGGCCAGTTTCATGCAGTCGGCGGGTTTTCCGCTGACGGCATATCCTTCCCGGCCTTCCATGACCCGGATCCGGTCCGCCCGGAGCGGTTCCAGCAGGGTAATGCCGTGGCTTACCGCACTCCGCTCCCGGTCCGGTGCAACCACCGTCACGGAATGATCTGCTGCAAACCGGTCATAGAGCGCCCAGAGGCCCGGTGCGTAGATGCCGTCGTCATTGGTCAGTAGAATATTCATTTTCGATGCCGTTACCATCCATCCGGATTTCATATGTCTTGACTTTTTGAAAGCAACTTGATTTTATACTCCATCTAAACGCCAGGTTCAACTCATAATCGACTTCAGCAGGGCAGAAAACAGCAGTCTGACCGAATTTTTTCTTCTTTCTGCTTCTGCTGGCGGGTAATACATTTCCGGCATCTGCTGGAGAACGTTGCGCTCACAGAAGATGAAACCATGTACCGGCGTTTCGGATGATGGATAACCGTACAGGAAAACAGATGGTCCTGATGTCCTGATATTGATCCGGCGGTCTGCCGGAAGCGGATGTCAGGACCGTATTTTTTGCAGGAAACGGGTGGCAGCGGAATTACGGGCACTGATGGAAAACCTATGCACGCCGATGACAGAATAACCGGACCCGATCCCCTTCGACGATCGACTGCTTCCGCCGTCCGGCTGTTTCTTCTGCTGTGGATTGTCCTGACGGCTGCGCTGTCTTTTGTACCGGCAGACCTGCAGGCCCAGCCGGTTGAAGATCTGCTGGTGGACGACCCGGATGTTCCGTGGGAAATCCAGGCCGGTTCGGTGGAATACGATGCCGGGGGCGATGTCTATATCGCGCAGGACGGGGTCACCATTATAAAAGGTCCGCTCCGCCTCTCCGCTGACCGCATCCGGTTCGACCGGAAGCAGATGACGGCCGATGCCGAGGGGCATGTGATCCTGACATCGGGAAAGGATGTGCTCCGCGGCAGCCGCATCGAAATCAATCTCAATGATGAAACCGGTGTCATTCAGGACGGCGATATTTTTCTGCAGGAAAGCCATTTCTATATCCGGGGGGAACGGATCGAAAAGATCGGAAAGGATGCCTACCGGGCCTACCGGGCGAGTGTGACGACCTGTGACGGTGACAATCCCGACTGGAAAATCACCGGAAAGGAGGTCCGGGTCCGGGTGGAAGGATACGGAACCGTACAGCACGCCGCCCTCTGGGCACGGTCCGTGCCTGTGTTTTATACCCCGTTTTTTATCTTTCCGGCCAAGCGGGAACGGCAGACCGGTCTTCTGGTTCCGCAGCTGGGCCGGTCCGAACGGCGGGGACTTTCGTACAGCCAGCCGCTCTTCTGGGCCATCGATGACAATTCCGACGCCACCTTCTACTATCACTACATGGCGGACCGGGGCCACAAGCTGGGCGGTGAATACCGCTACCTGCTCAGTCCGGTTTCAAAGGGCGCCGTCATGTTCGACTATCTGGAAGACCGGAAAATCGATGACGGAACCGGAAATTCCAGCGAGCTGTGGGGATATGAAGGGGATGCCTATGACCGGCCCAATGCGGACCGGTACTGGTTCCGGATGAAGGCGGATCAGGCGCTTCCGGCCGGGCTGATCGGCCGGGTCGATCTGGATGTGGTCAGTGACCAGGACTACCTCTACGAGTTCAAGGGGGGATACAGCGGATACGATGACACCGCCGCCTTCTTCCGCCATACCTTCGGCCGGGATCTAGATGATTACAACGACCCGGTCCGGGCCAACCGGGTCAAGATCAACCGGACATGGCCCCGGTACAGTGCCAACGCGGAAGTTCTCTGGTATGACAATGTGGTCCGCCGTCGCTGGGAGGAGACCGAC
>JBEPXL010000440.1:0-3826 GCA_041641935.1 Desulfobacteraceae bacterium
GGGACGGACGAAAGACTTTCCACTTCAAAAACCGCGCAAGCCGTCCTCCCGTGCATGTCATGGTTCTGGCTCTTGTTGGCGGGTACAGGTCCAGCCATACCGAAACGGTCGCCCCCGCCATTTAGCATACCAGCGCATCAACAATTGCGCAATCATCCAGTCGACGAAATCGACGTTCCTTCACTACGCAACGTACATGATCTCTTGAACGCACTTAAAATTAAGCCACACGCCGAAAACCATCCACGACACGATCCACCCTATCGAACGTAGTTTCGTTTTTGGCCATGCTTGAACCGCGTACCAAATTCCAATACCGCAAGCGACAATCCAAGCAAGTGCCAGAAGCAAAAACCATTGAGGATCAGCGGGTCCGAGGTGTCCGCGACGTGACGTGACTACAAGCAAATAGTTCGCGGCGAAAAGTGCAACTGGCGATACCGCAACGAGCACGGAACGGTTGCTCCAACTGCGGCTACTCGGCCGAGTGTTTGGCGATGGTGATTTGTATGGATTCAATGAATCGTGAAACTCTCAATCTCAGCCAGAACCATTGATTATCAGGCAAATTTTCCCTGATATTCCGATATTGGAGGGACAAACAGGGAAAAATGGCCTGCATATTTTTAATATCAGGGAAATGTTCCCTGATAACATGCTGATACCAGCATTATCAGGGAAAAAACGACAAAAGATGCATACCCTCCACCCCCGACTTCTGCACCCCTGTCAAATCAAACATCTATTTTCAGGATTTTTATCTGTAAAGGCAGGCTATGTCAAGAAAAAGCAACCACGACAGGCAGGATGAAAATCAAAAACAGAACAACCACCACAAAACCACACCACCCACCACCCCCTAAAATAACACCATCCCCACCAGCATCCCCGTCTCCGTGTCCCCCGGCGCACTCTCCCGCGTCATCCGGCGGATTTCCCACCCCAGCACCTCACACAGCCTGAACACATTGATGCCGAACCCCGAAACCGAAGGCCGCGCACCATCCGGATACCGGCAGGTTCCCCCCTCCAGCACCGCACAGCCATCAAATTCCCCGCAGAACAGTGGCTTGCACGAACCCGCCGCCAGCCCCGCAGCCCCGGCATATCCATCAGCCCGGGCCGCCCGTTCCAGTTCGGCGGCCATCTCATGAATCTGCCGCGAATACGGAAACCGCTCATCCGTCATCAGCACCCGCGCCGGCACATCGATCCGGAACACCAGCACCTGCCCGAACCCCCGGAGCCGCTCCCGGAACTGCGCCGCCGTCATCACCTGCGGGGGACAGTTGGCCGTCTGCCCGTACCCCTCACAGGACGTGCAGAAGGCCGCCAGATCGTCTTCCGAAGAAAGCCGATCCGCAGCGAGAATCTCCGCCGCAGACGCGCCCAGTGCCAGAGCGCGTTCACGCAGCCGGTTCATTATTCATCATCCCGATCCGTTTCCGGTTCCACCTCTTCTTCCACCGCTTCACACCGGCCGCTGGCCCGGGTCAGTTCCAGAAGACGGTTCAACACCGCAGGCGTAACCGCATCCGCCGAAAGCCGCCACTGCCAGTTTTTTTCCGTGGAGGCAGGCCGGTTCATCCGCGCCTCTTCCCCCAGCCCCAGAATGTCCTGCATGGGAAAAATGGCCGTGTTGGCCACCGAGATCATCGCCAGCCGGATCAGTTCCCAGGGAAGTTCATCCGGCGGCATCAGCCGCCCCAGATACCGGAAAAGATTTTCCCGGTTGGCCTCGGATGCCTCATTTTCATACCATCCCCGCACCGTGTTGTTGTCGTGGGTTCCGGTATAGACAATACAGTTGCGGACCACGTTGTGGGGCAGATAGGCCCCCTCCGGGAAATCATCCCCGAAGGCGAACAGCAGCAGCCGCATGCCCGGCAGGTCGAACTCCTGCATCAGTTCCCGTACATCCGGCGTAATGGTTCCCAGGTCCTCGGCGACGATAGGGAGACAGGAAAACTTCCGGGAGAGCTTCCGGAAAAGATCACTCCCCGGTCCTTCCACCCATCTGCCGTTGAGCGCCGTCTCCTCTCCGGCCTGCACCTCCCAGTAGGCCTGCAGCCCCCGGAAATGATCGATGCGGACATAGTCGAACAGGGTCAGGTTCTGGCGGATGCGCCGGAACCACCACTGGTAGCCGTTTTTTCTCATCCGGTCCCACCGGTAGAGAGGATGCCCCCAGAGCTGACCGGTTTCGCTGAAGTAATCCGGCGGCACACCCGAGACCGCTTCGGGTTTTCCTTCTTCATCGAGCTGAAACAGGGACTGGTGCGCCCATACATCGGCGCAGTCGTACGGCATGTAGATGGGCATGTCGCCGAACAGCTGAATCCCTTTCCGGTTGCAGTACTCCTTCAGATCCCGCCACTGCCGGTAAAAGAGAAACTGGAGAAACTGTTCCCGCCTGATGGCGTCCGCCAGATCCTGCCGGGTCGATGCCAGGGTTTTGGGATCCCGGTCCCGCAGAGCACGGGGCCATTCCGCCCAGGAGGAGGCATCCCTGTACCGGGCCGTCAATGCCTGGTACAGGGCGAAATCCGCCAGCCAGTCCCGGTTTTCTTCACAGAAAGCGGCATAGGCGTCAGAGACGCCGCCGGCCTTGAACCGTTCATAGGCTTTATCAAAGAGCGCCGCCTTGAAATCGGCCACCCGGGTGAAATCAACGGTTTCTTCGGGAAATTCCGGAATCGCCGTCAGGTCGCTCCGTTCCAGCAGACCGTCTTCCACCAGTCGTTCAGGACTGATGAGAAGGACATTCCCGGCAAAGGCCGAGTTGCTGTGGTAGGGTGAACCGCCGTGGGCCGGGTCAACGGGATTGAGCGGCAGCACCTGCCAGAAACGCTGGCCGCTGCTGGAGAGAAAGTCGGCAAACCGGAAGGCTTCCGGTCCCAGATCACCGATGCCGAAGGGACCGGGCAGGGAGGTAATGTGAAGCAGGATACCGCTGGTACGAATGTTCATGATGTCTCCTTACTGATCAGACAGGCTGCGGGAAAGTGCTGCAGAATTTCGCCGACCTTCATGGTTCCGCCGGATGCCAGTTCTGCTCCGGACACCGCATCCGTCCACCGGTCCGGGGCGGATGGGGGCAGAACAACGGCGGTATCCTGCCAGATATCCATCCCCAGCGGCGGCGTGTCCGCGTCCACCAGACCCGTCAGAAACCGGGGAACAACGGTCAGGCTCCACTGTTCTGCGGATGATGCCTTCCGCTGCCGGGCAAAGGCGACCACATGCCGTTCAAATTCGCCCTGCACATCGAGGGGACGGTAATTTCCGTTCAGAAACAGACCGGCATGGGCATTGCGGGCCGCCAGAACGGCATGGATCAGAAACAGTTTAATTCTGCCGTCTTCGGGAAGCGTCAGCAGGGACTGCATCAGCCCCCGGATATCGGATTTCCGCCCCGCCTGTATCTCCTGCAGATAGGTGGCGCGCAGGCCGTAATCCACAGGCCGGCGGTTGTCCGGGTCCACCATGCTCAGATCCCACAGTTCCGTTCCCTGGTAGAAATCGGGTACGCCGGGGGCGGTGAGCTTGATCAGGGTCTGGGACAGGCTGTTGAATACGCCGTAGTGGGCGAGCTTTCGCTGGAACGGCAGAAATTCTTTCAGAAACCGGTTCTCCTCCGACGGCTCCAGAAGTTTCTCCACAAAATGGACGCAGGCTTCTTCATAATCGGCCGCCGGATGAATCCAGTTGGTATGGACTTCCGCTTCCCGCATGGATTTTACCATATATTCCCCGACCCGGCGGGTATAGTTGTCCTGCTCCGGCTGGTCAAAGGGGAAGGTTCCCGCCAGAGTCTGGTAGAGAA
>JBEPXL010000441.1:0-3822 GCA_041641935.1 Desulfobacteraceae bacterium
CTGCAACATCGGAAGAGATCGGATTGGGCAGCTGGCCGAACTTATGATCAAGCTCTGCTTTACCTTCTTATTCCCCTTTCTCTGGAAATCGTAATAGCCAAATATATCCGCAAACTGCATCAAGACAAAAAAAGGAGGCTGCTTTGATCAAGAAGTTTTTCATGACACTTCTGCTGGTATTTTTTTTACTACCGGCAGCACATGCACAATCCTACACAATGGCCATCGGTCCTGCACCGGGTTTTATCCAAGATGACAAAGCACCAGGAGATATTCTGTATAAAACTGTACTCAAACATCTCAGCGAACAGGGAATTAATGTATCCACCCAGTTTATGCCCTGGAAGAGAGCGGATAAAATGTTCAATGAAAACAGGGTCGATATTGAATTTCCGGCACTGCTTGGAGATAAATCGCTGAAAAACGCAATTTTTTCGGCTCCGGTGAGTAAAGTCGGCATGGTCATCTTTACACAGACCAACCAGCCCAAAATTGATTCACTCGATCAGTTAAAGGGAAAAATCGGCATTGTGCGGGGGTTTACATATCCGGATGAATTGAATCGAAACAGAAATATTGATTTGCAGGAGGGTAATTCTATCGAAGATGTTTTGAAAATGCTTTCATATGGAAGATTAGATGCAATTATCCATTGGGGAGCGGCTTCGATGGCAGCCCTTGATAATCTGAATTTGAACAATATTCATTCCGGAGATGAATTTACCCTGTCTTTCGGATGCTTTGCTGCCCGACTGTCTTCAGAGGGTGCAAACGTTATCACTGCAATCAATCAGGTTCTGGGTGAAATGATTGTAAAAGGAGAGTATCAGAAAATAATGAGTGGATCATATCGGTCTTTAATTGGTCCAACGTCCTATTGATCCGCCTTTTCTTTACCATTTCACCTGCTGCAGGGGGAATTTCCCCCTGCGGATACAAAACACTCTGCTTCAACTTTCTAAAACTTCACCGACAGCGTCAACGACCCATATTCCTCCAGTTCATCCTGTCCGTCAAATTCCGGTGTCCGGAATACCTGGGTATACGCCAGCCGCACATCCTTCCATGACAATGCAAACCCTGCAAGGAATTCCCCGATGAAATACTTTTTGTCCACACTCCGGCTCTCCTCAAACACTGTCCCGTCCAGAAAAATGTTATGGACAATCGCCCGTCCCACAGCACCACCAAAGATGTACCATTCAAAGCCTGGCTGCCTGACGAAGTAACCCGTACCGCCGGGGCTGTACTGGATGCGCGGTGGTCCGTAGTCCAGCGATAGATTGCTGCCGAGGCGCGACATTGCCCCGACTTCAATGTAATTATACACCGTGCCGACAGAAAGGCCGGAAAACGGGGTGAAATCGGCATCCATTCCCCAGAGTTCCGTTGCTCCCAGGCCCCGCCAGCTTCGCTGGTAGGTCAGTTGTATGGTCGGCTCATCGGGAAGCTGGGTATCCCAACCCTGGGGCTCCGGCGAATTGGTCACATAGTCGTGGATCAGTTCCTGTGTGTCCTCGGCGAGGGAGGAGGGTCCGACCATACCGATCTTCAAATCCATCTGATGAAGCCGTGACCCGTTTTCCACCGCAATTCCCACCATTCCATACAGCCAGCCCGCATAAGGCCGGTCATCTTCCGGCGGGAACTCCAGCGTAATATCCGACGGGGTATACATATTCTGGCCGATGGCATATTCGATGCGGGCGTCTCCGCCTCCTGGAAACAGCATCGTCGCCTCCGCCGCCCGGCGGACAAACGCCGGAACATCGTTTACATCCGAAAGCCATGAAAGGCGGATTCCATTGGTATACTGATCATCCTCACCAATGAAGCTGTCATTTTCGTAGGTCAGGGTGAGGGTTCCCTTGTCTTCACTTCCGACGGACTCATTCAACCTTGTCTGGGCAGCCGCATCCGTCAGGAGCAGGTGCGGGAAAATCATAAAAAGGGCGATCAGCAAGGGAGACATTCTCCCGGGACGAAGCGTTTTCATGGTTCACCTTTCTTTCTGGGAATATATTCAGTTGATGATAATGTAATTTCTCTTATCAGAATAGTTCCATCGGATACTCAAGTCAACCAGAGAAGCGTTTGCTTTTTTTGGAACAGGCAAACAGATGCGTTTTCTATATTGTATTTACATTCAAATGCTTATTGTTCAGAAACTGTATTTTTCTGTCATGAGTCAATACGGCAGACACCCCATACCAGTCCTACTGATTTGCCAGAGGGCCGAGAAAAATACACGATACAGCGTATGGCAGTTTTTCAGTTCTCCTCTTACTCTTCAGACAGTACCCCCCTGTCCTCATCAAACCGCCTGCCCCGTTGTGGGGCAGGCGGTCCCTTTCTGTAAGAATCATTCTGCCTGCGATGAAAATTTCTGCTTGCCTGTTCAGAAAATAACGCGGTAACCTGAACATTATTCTTCATTCTCATTCTGATCTTCGAGGTATTCCGTGGAAAAAACAAAACAAAATCCGTCATCACCGGATGTTCCCCTGGTATCGAGGCGGCAGGTTCTGGCCGGTTTCGGAAGCGCTGCCACATGGGGGCTGTTTTCGATGTCTCCGCTGATCACAGGCGCGGTAGCAAAGGCAGGGGCATCTTCGATCTCCATTACCATCGAACGGTTCCTCAGCCTGTCCGCTTTTCTGATGGAAGCAGAGCAACTGGACCGGGTCGATGTTCTGGTCGGTACAAAACTTTACCAGGCATTCAGCCGGTTGGATGCGTTTACAAAACACGCTCCCGACCTGTATGATCTCAGCGCCCGTATCCGGAAAGAATATCCCCGGCCCGAAGTCCGTCATCTCAAGTCCCTGCCGGAATTTACGGAACCGCTTCAACGTCTGAGTCAGATGATACTTCGCGGATGGTACATCGGTGTGGCAGGGGAGGGGGATCAGAATCATCTCGTGACCTACGAGTACGCCCGGATGTTTAATCCGACGCAGGGAATCACCGTCATTCCGACCTACTGCCCCGGCGAACCGGGATTCTGGGCCGCACCACCCCGTATAAACCTTCAGCCGGAAGATGAACGGCATGAGTGAACCCCATGCACAGGTCGTCATCGTCGGGGCAGGTGTAGCCGGCGGGCTCATCGCGTGGCAGCTTGCCCGGAGCGGCATTTCCGTCATCCTTCTGGAAGCCGGACCACGGCGGCAGCGGTGGGAACTGGTGGAGCGGTTCCGGAACTCCCCGACCAAGGATTTCATGTCACCGTATCCGTCCGTCGCCTACGCGCCCCACCCGGAGGTAAATCCGGAAACGCCATACCTGATCCAGAAGGGGGAACATCCCTACAATGCCCAGTATGTCCGCACCGTCGGGGGAACCACATGGCACTGGGCTGCTGCCGCATGGCGTCTGCTGCCGAATGATTTCAGACTGAACAGTCTCTACGGTGTCGGCCGGGACTGGCCCATCGACTATGAAGCCCTCGAACCGTTTTACTGTCTTGCCGAAACGGCCCTGGGCGTTGCCGGACCCGATGATCAGGAACTGGATTCCCCCCGCAGTCGTCCCTATCCAATGGCCCCACTGCCCCTTTCCTGGATGGACCAGCGGTTCAGGGAAACGCTCAACCATGCGGGCTATCATGTGGTGACCGAGCCGATGGCCCGGAACAGCCGCCCCTATGACCAGCGGCCTGCCTGCTGCGGCAACAACAACTGCATGCCCATCTGTCCCATCGCCGCACAGTACTTTGGCGCGCGGCATGTGGAAAAAGCGGAGCGCGCCGGCGCAAACCTGATCCCCGGAGCCGTCGTGTACCAGATCGAGGCGGACAGCAGGGGCATTGTTCGCGCGGTG
>JBEPXL010000442.1:0-3813 GCA_041641935.1 Desulfobacteraceae bacterium
TCCGTTACTTCGATTTCTCCGGTCTTCTGACCGGGGAGGATAAACTTCTGTCCCTCCTCTCTGCCGATGACGCCGCCGATATCATAGACCGACAGCACATCGCCGGGCTGCACCCCGGTCTCCCTGCCGTGGGAGAGGATGATTTTCCCTTCTTCCACGGCCGTCACATACGCCTGCCACGGGAGCCGTTTCACAGCGGTGCAGACCCGGTTTCCCGCCTTTTCGGCCGCCTTGCCCATCATTTCCGACATGGCCATGATACCGGCGGACTGCTGCTGCCGGATGGCATCAAAGGCCGCGCCGTCAATTTCCCCGCGCCGGGCCACGATATCATCCATCAGCTTTGCGCCGGTGACCATGTTGTAGATCACGGGATTGAGGATGACCGTACCGGCATAGTAGGTCTCTTCAAAGATGAGCCCTTTTTCCTTTTCTTCGGCCTCCATCCGGTCGAAGCTGCCGGTGACCACCGCGTTGAACCCCAGCCTCCGTCCGGTTTCCGCCAGGGCAAGACTGTCAATGGCGCCGGTGATCAGACGGGGCAGCCGGTTCATCTCCGCCGGATAGTCCGGATCACCGGGGGTGATCCAGATCAGGTCGGGGCACTCGTCCCGCAGGAACACTGTAAACGGCTCAAAAACAAGCTGATCAAGGTCACTGCCGGAAAGGAAGGTGCGGTTTTCAAAGGGAACGACAACCACCCGTTTTCTGAGTTCCCCGCCGGTGAACGGCAGGGCCCGGGCGAGATTCCGGCTCTGCCGCTTTACAGTGGCGACCGGAGAGCAGCCGGCCGCCCCCATCGCCAGGACCAGGATCAGGAAGAGAAACCGGAACCGGAGTTCAGCGAAATAAGGCTTCATGACTGTCCGTCCCTGTAATCTGCCGTTACCTGCGTCGTAATCCCGCCCCGTGAGGTAAAGTCGCCGGTGACGGTCATCTGCCGGGGGGACAGCACCTGTACCAGATCGTCCAGGATCCGGTTGACGAGGTGTTCGTAGAAAATACCGACGTTCCGGTACTGGAGAAAATAGTATTTCAGGGATTTCAGTTCAATGATCTTCCGGTCCGGCCGGTAGACAATGGTGATGCAGCCGTAGTCCGGCAGGCCGGTCATCGGGCAGACCGAGGTGAATTCCGGCTGACGGATAGTGATATCCACGTTCCGGTGGTCCCGGTACTGGTAATCGATGGGATCGAGAATATCCGTCCGGACATCATCCGGTTTTTCAATGGTATAGGGTGTATCAGACATGGATCGTTGCTCTCAAAGGTATTGACCTGCAGAAGAAAACCTTCTCACGGAAAACCCGGGGACGGGGCTGCTGTCGCCTACCGGCCGCCGGTCCTGTGGAAAGCCGGTTCTGCAGGTCTGTCATGATTGGATAATAAAAAAACGATCAACAAAAAAACGGGTACGGAAATCGCCGACTTCTGTCACCTTTCTCCGAAACCCGTTTTCGTTTTTTATACAGGTTCATCAGCGTTCGTCAATAGGAATGTACTCCCGCTTGATTTCTCCCATGTAGATCTGGCGCGGACGACTGATCCGCCAGTCCGGATCATCCATGCTCTCCTTCCACTGGGCGATCCATCCCGGCAGCCTGCCGATGGCGAACATCACCGGAAACATCTTGAGGGGAATCCCGATGGTCCGGAGGACGATACCGCTGTAGAAGTCGATATTGGGATAAAGATTTTTATCGATGAAATAGTCATCCTTCAGGGCAATTTCCTCCAGTTCCTTGGCCGCATCGAGCAGCGGATCCTGAATGCTGAGTTTGTCGAGCAGGGCGTCGCACATCTTTTTCATGATCTTGGCCCGGGGATCATAGGTTTTGTAGACCCGGTGACCGAAGCCCATGAGCCGGAACGGGTCGTTCTTGTCCTTGGCGCGATCAATCACCCGGGAAATGCTCATCCCTTCATCGACGATTTTCATCAGCATTTCGATCACCGCCTGATTCGCGCCGCCGTGAAGGGGACCCCACAGCGCGGCGATCCCCGCCGAAATGGCGGCGTAGAGGTTGACCCGCCCGCTGCCGACCACACGCACCGCCGCCGTAGAGCAGTTCTGTTCATGGTCTGCATGAAGGATCAGAAAGACGCTCAGGGCCTTGACCACATCCCGGTCCAGTTTGTAGGGTCTGACCGGTGAATCGAACATCATGTTGAGGAAATTCTCGCAGTAGGAAAGATCCGGACGCGGATAGTTCACCGTGTGTCCCCGTGAAATCTTGTAGGACATGGCGGCCAGGGTGCGCACCTTGGACAGCAGCCGTGTCACGGTGATATCGATCTCTTCCTCGTTTTCCAGATAGGGATAGAAGCTCTTGAGGGCGTTGACCATGGAAGAGAGGATCCCCATCGGATGCGATTGCCGGGGAAAATTCTGGAAAAACTGGCGCATGTCCTCGTGGACCAGGGAATGTTCGTTCAGGAGAGAGGAAAACCGGTTGATATCCTTCTGGTTCGGAACTTCGCCATTGATCAGCAGATAGGCGACCTCACGAAATGAGGACCGCTCCGCAAGCTGTTCAATGGGATAGCCCCGGTAGTGCAGGATGCCTCTTTCACCGTCCATGTAGGTGATGGCGCTTTTACAGCTTCCGGTATTGGCAAAGCCGGGGTCCAGCGTTATCAGGCCAGTCTCCTGCCGGAGACTGGAGATATCGATGGCATGTTCCCCTTCCGTTCCTGTAATGATCGGCAGTTCATATGTTGTATCACCCCACACCAGCTTTGCATGCTCTGTCATAGCGTTTACCCTTTCTTCAATGACGTTGTGGTTCAAAGCATCCGGATATACCTCGGACACGGCAGCCAAGGGCTGTTCAGATGTTTGCCTTTACCTGATAAAGTTCACTCTTTCCGGTCGGAAATCTGGATGGACGCCTACAGGAAGGTAACCTTGAACCGTTTTTTATACAGAAAAGTTATTTTCAAGTCAAGAAGCGGAAGATATTTCTGAGAAAATATCAGAATTTCTTTTACTTTCGGTGAAATGGTTTATATTATTTCTGTCGGTGCAATCGACATCCGGAAGAACCCTGCAGAAAAACAACAGCAATCAACAACAGAAACCTATCATCATCAGAAGTGGTTTTGTATGGAAGAAAAAAAGATATTCGTAAATGATGAAGGGACGGCGGTATTCACCTGTCCGACATGCAACGCATCCAAATCCAATGATGTCACCAAGCTGCTGAAGCTGGAAAAAGCGGTCCGGGTCCGGTGCCGCTGCTCCTGCGGAACCCGGTACACCGCGATTCTGGAACGGCGGAAGTACTTCCGGAAACCGGTGCATCTGTCCGGGCGGTATTATACACGGGATCAGAAAAAGAAAGGGCCGGTCACGGTCATCGATATCTCCAGGGTCGGTCTGAAGCTCCGGCTGTGGGCACCGTCCGGCCTGAAAACAGGAGACCGGATTATCGTGGAGTTTCAGCTGGATGACAAAAACCGGACAGACATCAAAAAGGAACTGGTCATCCGTTCCATGTCCGGGGATCAATTGGGCGCGGAATTCTATTCCATCGATCCGGCAAATGTCTACGACAAGGCCCTGGGCTTCTATCTGATGTGACCGGGTTCCCTTTTCACCGGTAGAAGCGTGCCAGCCGTTCCGGAGAAACCCCCGCCAGAAACAGCGTTACCAGCATCCAGTTGCGCAGTGTGGTATAATATACTCCCTCTTTCCGCCATCGGCGGGGCGATGTCCGGACCTTCCGGGGCAGGATCATGATTTCCCGGCGGGCCTGCCGGATCCGGCGCATCAGGTCCACATCTTCCATGATGGGAATTTCCCTGTACCCG
>JBEPXL010000443.1:0-3812 GCA_041641935.1 Desulfobacteraceae bacterium
CAAGATGGACCGGATCGGCGCGGATTATTTCGCCGCCATCGAGATGATGCGGGAGCGGCTGAAGGCCAACCCGGTGCTGATTCAGCTGCCCGTCGGCGTGGAAGACACCTTTGCGGGCATCATCGACCTGATCCGGATGCAGCAGATCATCTGGCATGAGGAAGATCTGGGCGCTTCTTTCACCGTGGGCGATATCGAGGAGGAATATCTCGATCAGGCAACGGAATACCGGGAAAAACTGCTGGAAAAAATCGCGGAAAACGATGATGAACTCATGGAATCCTACCTGGCTGAAGAACCGATCTCCGAAGAGCAGCTGATCGGAGCGATCCGCCGGGCGACCCTTGCCATGAAAGTCGTTCCGGTGATGTGCGGTTCCGCACTCCGGAACAAAGGCATTCAGCCGCTTCTGGACAACATTGTCGATTTTCTTCCCTCTCCCAAAGAAGTACCGCCCATCCAGGGAACCAACCCGGAAACCGGCGAAACCTTCAAATGTCCCCCGCGGGAAAGGGAACCGCTGGCGGCGCTCATCTTCAAGGTGGCCATGATGGAAGGCCGCAAACTCTGCTTCGCCCGGGTCTACAGCGGAAAGCTGACCGCCGGCGGGGATGTGTTCAATGTCTCCCTCAACAAAAAGGAGAAACTGGCCCGTATCCTCCGGCTTCACGCCAACAAGCGGGAACGGCTGGATGAAGCCGGGCCCGGCAGCATCGTCGGCATCATGGGGCTCAAGGATGGTTCTACCGGTGATACCTTATGTAATCCGAACCACCCGATCATGCTGGAACGGATCGATTTTTACGAACCGGTGATCTCCATCGCCATTGAACCGAAAACCCATTCGGACCAGGAAAAGCTGGAACAGGTGCTGGCCAAATTTCTGGATGAAGACCCGACCCTGAAGGTCCGTCAGGATGAGGATACGGGCCAGACCATTCTGTCGGGGATGGGGGAGCTTCATCTGGAGATCATCATCAGCCGGATGATGCGGGAGTTCAAAACCCAGGTCAATGTGGGCAATCCCCAGGTGGTGTACCGGGAAACCATTGCCAGACCCGCAGAGGCGTCTGTTATCTTCGACAAGGAAGTGGCCGGGCAGACGCATTTCGGGGAAGTACGGCTGCGCCTGTCTCCCCTGCCCCGGGGAACAGGAAACCGGTTCCGGTCCAAAGTGACGGATGATGTCATTCCGGCGGCGTACATACCGGCGGTGGAGGCCGGTGTGATGGAATCGCTGGAGAGCGGGCCGCTTCTGGGCTATCCGGTGGTGGATGTGGAAGCGGTGCTGACCGGCGGCTCTTTCCGGGAAACCCAGGGAACCCAGCTCGCCTACCGGGTCAGCGCCTCCATGGCCTGCAAGCAGGCGGTGTCGGAAGCCGATCCCTTTCTCCTCGATCCGATCATGAAGGTGGAAATTTTTGTGCCGGAGGATTTCATGGGCGAGGTGATCGGGGATATCAATTCCCGGGGCGGAAAAATCGAATCCATCGAGGCCCAGCGGGGAGTGCAGGTGATCCGGGCCAAAGCGCCCCTGGCGAAATTGTTCGGCTATTCAACCGCCCTCCGGTCCGCCACTCAGGGCCGGGGAACCTTCACCATGCACTTTTCTCATTTTGATCAGCCCTGAGCGGACGTATACCGTGCCATCGGGTAAAAAGCAGATATTCCCTTGCACCTGACGGCTGCCGCCGTGCCGGATTCAGAATTCCGGCGGCGGCACCGGCCGCCGGCGCGGGTGCGGTGAGGGTTCCGGGGCCGGGGGCTGAGCCTCTTTTTCTTTCCGGACGTCTTCCAGAAGGGTATCGGCCTCATCCGGCCGGATCGGCATATCCGGGTATTTCATGGCCTGGCGGATATGGAAGCCCGCGTTTTCAAAGTCGCCCTGCTGCCGGTGATACAGGCTGAGATAATAGTGGGCCTTGCCGAGTTCACCGAGCCGTCCATAGGCTTTCCCCAGAAAATAGATGGCCCGGGGAAAGGCGGCCCGGCTGTCGATGACCTGTTCCAGTGTTTCGGCGGCAGACCGGTACTGCTCCAGGGCCATCCGGGTCCGGCCCAGCAGGTAAATAGCTTCCGGATCGTCCGGGTTGACCCCCAGACTTCCCTGCAGGGCCTGTGCGGCATCTTCATACCGGCCGTCCATAAAGGAGATTTCCCCCAGATCCTTGAGAATGACGGCGTCCAGGGGCCGTTTCCCAAGGGCGGCCCGGACCTGTTCGAGCGCTTCCTCATGGCGGTCATTGCGGGCCAGGGCGATGCCGTATCCGTGGCGCACAAGGGCGGCGTCCGGGGATTTCCGGAAGGCTGCCGTCATTTTCCGCAGGGCGGCATCCCTGTCGCCATAGGCGGCGATCAGGCGGATCCGGGCCCGCTGGAAATCGGTGTCCTTTTCACCTTCCGGTAATACCGCCGTCTGGCCATGACCCGCGATCCAGGTGTCCAGGTAGGCAATCCGGTCTTCCACGGCCGGGTGGGTCATCAGGTAGGTCGGGATGTCTTCGGAACTGAACCACTGGGCATCCCGAATCCGTTTCAGGGCGTGGAGGAGTCCGGCACCGCTGTAGCCTGCATCGGTGAGATGCCGGATGCCCAGTTCGTCCGCCTGCATTTCATCCTGACGGCTGTAGGCCAGTCCCGCCGACTTTCCTGCCGCCATGGAACCGACACTGATGGCATTGGCAGCAGCACCCGCGCCGGCCACACCGAGGAAGATACCGGCGACCATTCCGGCCAGTGTCGCCAGCCCGATCTTTGACGAGCGTTCGATCTTCTGGGAAATATGACGGGACGAAACATGAATGATTTCATGGGCGATAATACCGGCCAGTTCATCTTCGCTCTCCATGTCTTCGATCAGGCCGCTGTTGATGAAAATGTTACCGCCCGGCCCGGCAAAGGCGTTGTAGACCTCCTGCTTGATGACGAAAAACCGGTATTCAAAGGGCTGGGGCGGCATGGTGGACAGAATTTTCTGTCCGATGCCGTTGATGTATTCCTGAATCATCGGATCCCGGATGATCCGGAACCGCCGGGAAACGACCCGCATGAACTCCCGGCTCATTTCTTCTTCTTCACTGATGGTAATCGCCGCGGTGCCGCCGGGGAAAAGGAATTCTCCCGTCAGCAGAACAACCAGACAGAGGGCGATTATTCTGATATATGGTTTCACGTGGACTCCTTATCTGACAATGATTTCGCCCCGGGGCGAGAAAGCATTTTCAAATCTTACCTTTTGTGATAAGAAACGATCATTATGACACAAATTATCTGCATAGCCAACCAGAAAGGCGGTGTCGGCAAGACCACTACAGCGCTCAATCTCGCGGCGGGGCTTGCCCTGTCCGGAAAACGGACGCTTCTGGTCGATGCCGACCCCCAGGCCAACGCCACGACGGGCATGGGAATCGACAAAAATGCACTGGAAAAGACCCTGTATCACGGTCTCATCGGAGAGGCCGCCGCCTATGACCTGATGGTAAGCACGGAAATTGATACACTCAAGGTGATGCCCTCCCGTGTGGAACTGATCGGCTTTGAGGTGGAGATGATGTCGGACGCCCGCCGGGAATATGCCCTGAAAGAGCTTCTGGACGGCCTGCGGGAATCCTTTGACTATATCCTCATCGACTGTCCGCCGTCGCTGAGCCTGCTGACCCTCAATGCCATGACGGCCGCCGATGCGCTGCTGATTCCCCTGCAGTGTGAATTCTACGCCCTCGAAGGGCTGGGACAGCTTCTGCAGACCCGGGAACTGGTCAACAGCAACCTGAACCCCGACCTCCGGATTGCGGGAATTCTGCTGACCATGT
>JBEPXL010000444.1:0-3806 GCA_041641935.1 Desulfobacteraceae bacterium
GATCCGGGATGTGGGCCGGGCCCTGGACATTCCGCTGAAGGAAGTGGACGCCATTGCCAAAATGGTCCCCGATGTGCTGAACATCAAGCTGGACGATGCCCTGAAGCAGGAGCCGAAGCTGGCCGAACTGGCCGGGCAGGACCCGAAGATCGGAGAACTGATCCGGATCGCCCGGACCCTGGAAGGACTGCCCCGCCACGCCTCCACCCATGCCGCCGGGGTCGTCATCGGAGACCGGCCTCTGGTGGAGTATCTGCCGCTCTACCGGGGGAAAAAGGAGGAAGTCGTCACCCAGTTCGACATGAAGTGGGTGGAAAAGATCGGCCTGGTCAAATTCGACTTCCTCGGCCTGCGGAACCTGACGGTCATCGAAAACACCCTCAAGCTGATCCGGGAAGCGGGAAAAACCCCGCCGGACATGATTCATCTCGATCTGGAGGATGATGCCACCTACCAGCTGCTCTCCACCGGGGACACCACCGGTGTCTTCCAGCTGGAAAGTTCGGGCATGAAAGACCTGCTGACACGCCTCCGGCCGGCCCGGTTCGACGACATTACCGCGCTGGTGGCCCTCTACCGGCCCGGCCCCCTGGACAGCGGCATGGTCGATGATTTTGTGGAACGGAAACATGGCCGTCAGGAGATCCAGTACCTGCTGCCGGAACTGGAACCGATCCTGGAGGAGACCTACGGCGTTATCCTCTATCAGGAACAGGTCATGAAGATCGCCGGTGTGCTGGCCAGCTACTCCATGGCCGAAGCCGACGGACTGCGCAAGGCCATGGGGAAGAAGATCGCCGCCATGATGGCCGAACACCGGGAGCGGTTCATCAGCGGCGCGGTCAAAAACGGCTTTTCCGAAGAACGGGTGACCCAGCTCTTCGACCTGATGGAGAAGTTCGGCGGGTACGGCTTCAATAAATCCCACAGCGCGGCCTACGCCCTCATCGCCTATCAGACCGCCTATCTCAAGACCCATTTTCCGGTGGAGTTCATGGCGTCGCTCCTGTCGGGTGAAATGCATTCCTCGGACAGTGTGGTCAAGTTCATTGCCGAATGCCGCAGCCACAGCATTTCCGTGCTGCCGCCGGATGTCAATGCCGGGGACAAGGCCTTTACCGTGGACGGCAGCGACATCTGTTTCGGGCTGGTGGCCATCAAGAATGTGGGCGAAGGGGCGGTGGAGGCGATCATCGAGGCCCGGCGGGAGGGCGGCGATTTTACCTCTCTCTTTGATTTCTGTGAACGGGTGGATCTGAAACGGGTCAACAAGCGGGTGATCGAAAGCCTGATCCGGTGCGGGGCCTTTGACAAAACCTGAGGCAGCAGGGCCCAGATGACGTACGCCCTGGAAGATGCCCTGGATTACGGACAGCGGGTGCAGAAGGAGAAGGCAAGCCCGCAGATGGGCCTCTTTGACATGGGCGGCGAAACCGCGGCCGCGCCGTCCATCAATGTGCCGGCCCTGCCCGCCATCGAGGAATGGGACGAAAAACACCGGCTGACCCTGGAAAAGGAGTCCCTCGGGTTTTACATCACCGGCCATCCCCTGGGCCGGTATGAAAAGGTGCTGGAACGGTTCACCGACGCCGATGCCATCACCCTGAAGGAACAGTCCGACGGTGCGGCGGTGCGGATCGGGGGCATCATCACGGCGGTCAAGACGATCCGGACCAAAAAAGGCGATCCTATGGCCTTCATCACCACCGAAGACCGTGTCGGCAGCATCGAAACCACCGTCTTTACCTCGGTCTATCAGGCGGTCAGCGATCTTCTGACCGAAGACAATGCGGTGCTGATCGAGGGGCAGGTCCAGAAGGACGAAAACTATGTCAAGATTCTGGCCGACAAGATCATTCCGGTGGAAAAGGCGGTGGAGACCTGGACGGACAAGATTCACATCAAACTGGATTTACCGGCGACGGACCGGACCATGCTGGAAAAACTCCGGGCGGTGCTGCAGTCTCACCCCGGCCCCTGTCAGGGGGTTCTCCATCTCCGGAATCCCGAAACCGTGGAAGCCGTCATTGAACTGCCGGAATCCCTGCAGATCGCCGCCGGAGACGGGCTGACCCGCGCCGTCAACGACCTGCTCGGATATGACGCGGTGGAGACGGCCTGCCGGGCCGCCGCATGTGACGGCGGTCTTCGGAAAGGACGCCGCTTCAACGGAAACGGAAGAAGAGGCTACGCCTCTTCCGGCTGACCGGCGGTATCGGTATCCGCCGCATTGCCGTCCCTGTCCGCCAGAAAGGATTCATCAAAAAAGACATACCGGCCCCGCTCCTTTTTGGCCTCATACATGGCCACGTCCGCGCATTTGATCAGTGCCTCGATCTCTTCGGCGTCCTTTGGGTAGGTACTGATCCCGATGCTGGGCGTAATGAAATCGATGATATGCTCCTTGATTTCATAGGGACGGGACAGGGCCTCGATGGTCCGCTGGGCCGCCTCGGCCGGGCAGGCATGCTGGACATTGTTGAGAATCACCGTAAACTCGTCGCCCCCGAGACGGCAGATGTGGTCCGTCTCGCGCAGGGTCGTCCGGAGCCGGTCGGCCACCTCCTGCAGGACACCGTCGCCCACATCGTGGCCGTAGATATCGTTGACCTGTTTGAACTTGTCCAGATCCAGATAAAAGATATTCTTTTCGGTCCTGTCCCGGCGGGCATAGGCGAGGGTATCCCGGAGCCGTTCAAAAAATGCCTTCCGGTTGTACAGCCCGGTGAGCGAATCGTGATAGATCATGTAGATCAGGTCGCTGATGTCCCGGGCAATGCCCCGGAACCCGATGATTTCACCGGCGGTGTCCCGGATCACCGAGGCCGACAGCTCAACATAGAAGGATTCACCGTCCTTGTTGACCAGCCGCCATTCCACTTCCCGGACCGTCTGTCCGTTTTCAAAGGCCTTTTTGAAGGCATCCTTGGCCTTTTCGGCGGTCTCTTCATCCATGAACTCCCGGTAGTTCTTCCCCACCAGCTCATCTTTGGGATATCCGAGCATCTTGTAGAGGGCGTCATTGAAGAAGATCAGGTTGCCCAGCAGATCCACCTCGTAGAAATACTCCTCGATGTTCTCCAGCATGGCCCGGTACCGTTCCTCGCTCTGGTGCAGGGACCGTTTTTCCGCTTCAAGGGCTTCGGTCTCCAGCCGCAGGTTGTCAAAGGAGCGGGAGAGTTCATAGGCCTTTTCCCGGGCCTTCTCCCGCAGGCGGAACATCCGGCGCTTTTCCTCATGGCTCCGTTTCAGCTGACGGCCGGCTTCATCGATCCGGTTGATCATCCGGTAAAAGGCCGCGCCGATGACCCCCAGTTCTCCCTTGTCCACCAGATACCGGTTTTCACTGACATCGCCGCGCTGGATGAATTCGGCGGCCATACCCGACAGATGATTGACGGGTCTGACAAAATGATGAATCGCCAGAGCGGCGAGCAGAAGGGCCGCGGCAAACAGAAGAAAGGAGATTCCCAGGGACGGATATGCAGTGCCGGAGGGGATATCCGCCGCATCCACCGCCAGCACCATGTACCAGTCCAGGGGGGCAAAGTAGTGAACCCAGGCCTTATGGGGGTAGGTGAAGCGGTCCGGATCTTCCGGACGGTTCCAGTTGTACCGGTAGACCGGTTCGGACTGACGGGCGGCGGTCATGAGTGCGGCGGCCAGGGGAAGTTCACCGGCAGCGCCTTCCGCGGCATCGGGAGCGGCGAAGATACGGGCATGGGCCTCCGATGCCGGCGGGTAGATCAGGTTCATCCCGGTATCGAAGATGAAGAACCGCTCCCGCAGTGTCGCCGGGAGGGAAT
>JBEPXL010000445.1:0-3803 GCA_041641935.1 Desulfobacteraceae bacterium
CGCACGGCGTCATGGACCCGGACGGTCGTGGCGGCCTGTGCCATTGTCGCTTTGGTTATCGGCTTGTTCCTTGCTTTTACGATTACCCGGGATGTACAGAGACAAGTGGGTGGCGAACCGGCCATTATGGCCGGGATTGCGCAAAGAATATCCGAAGGCGACCTGACCCTCACCGTAGATGACAGCAGGAGAACCGGTATTTTCGCTGCACTGGTGGCAATGATGGGAAACATGAAAAAAATCGTCGCCGATATCCAGACGGCTGCCGCCAATGTGAGTTCCGGCAGCCAGGAAATGAGCGCCAGTTCCGAGCAGATGTCCCAGGGCGCCTCGGAGCAGTCGGCTTCGGCGGAGGAGGTCTCGTCGACGATGTCGCAGATGGCGGCCAATATTCGGCAGAATGCAGAAAACGCCATGGAAACCGAAAAGATCGCCATCAAAGCCGCTGAAGATGCCGTGGAGAGCGGCAAAGCTGTAGACGAGGCGGTGGTGGCCATGAAAGAGATCGCGGAAAAGATATCGTTCATTGAAGAGATCGCCAGGCAAACCGATCTGCTGGCACTGAACGCCGCCATCGAGGCCGCCAGGGCCGGCGTTCACGGCAAAGGGTTCGCCGTCGTGGCTTCGGAGGTCCGGAAACTGGCGGAGCGGAGTCAGACAGCTGCCGCCGATATCAAGAAGATGTCGGGAGGCAGTGTATCCGTAGCGGAAAAGGCCGGTGAAATGCTGCGCCGAATGGTCCCGGACATCCAGAAAACTGCCGACCTCGTTCAGGAAATCACCGCCACGAGCAAGGAACAGAGTACTGCCGCAGATCAGGTGAACAGCGCCGTCCAGCAGCTGGACAATGTGGTGCAGCAAAACGCCACAGCATCCGAGGAAATGGCCTCAACGTCCGAGGAAATGGCAAGCCAGGCGGAACAACTCCAGGCCACCATCAATTTCTTCAACGTGAATGGAGACAGGCACGAAACCGTCACCCGATTGATCACCCCATCCGAAAAACGGAATGCGATTCGACAGAAAAAGCCGGAACAGCAGGTCCCCCGGATCGATCTCGTGTCCGGTCACGATCATACAAGTATCGAATTTGCGAAATATTGATGCTTTACGCACGCTGAAAGCGCGTCTCGACCGTCGTTGCTGCTGCCGCATTCCGGAATGAAGGATGATGCGGCAGCAGGCGATCCCGGCCGTCCCCCTGATGTCCTGAACCAGGTGTTTCCGCCTATGCTCGCCATCGTGGGGGGAATGCCGGGAGAGGTCGATCGATGGCAGCTTTACGAAGAACAGCTCAGATCGATATGCCGTCCCCATTCCGGCGGTTCACCGGCGTAGTCTGCCATCTCCGGATGTTCGTCAAACGGTGTTGCCAGCAGCTGGCGGAACCGTTCGATCTCCGTATAATCCCGCTCCTCGACGGCTTTCTGAATGGCAATCTGCGCCATGTAGCTGCGCAGGATGTATCTGGGATTGACCCTGTCCATGACACTCTTGCGGAACGGGTCCACACTGTTTTCCTTTTTCAGCCGGGACCGGTAGGCCGCCCGCCATTCCGTGAATTCAGGTCGTGTATCCACCGGATGGGCTGCGGAACCGGATTGGGATTTCACTTGAAAATCCGACAGATTCCGGAAGAAGATGGTGTAGTCGAGCCGCAGTTCCGCCATAATGCCGAGCAACTGCTGAACCAGAGCGGCATCCTCGTCCCGCTTTTCCCGCAGGCCCAGTTTCTGTCGCATCCGGTCGAGGTAAAGTTCTTCGTACACCGGCACAAATCCGGCGACGATGTCGGCGGATTCCTGCCGGGGAATCAGCGGGGAAAGGGCCACGGTAAGCACCTGGAGATTCCAGAGACCGATACCGGGCTGCCGGTCATAGGCATAACGGCCCATGGGATCGGAATGGTTGAAGACCATGCCGGGGTTGAATTCCTCCATGAAACCGTAGGGACCGTAGTCCAGTGTCAGGCCGAGGATGGACATGTTGTCCGTATTCATGACGCCGTGGACAAAGCCGACCGCCTGCCAGTCCGCCATCAGCCGTGCGGTCCGTTCCACCACCTCCCGGAGCCATTGTTTGTACCGGTCTTCGGCTTCTTTCAGATGGGGAAAATGGCGGTCGATGACATAATCGGCCAGCCGGCGGAGGTTTTCCGTTTCTTCCGCGTCGAAGAGTGCTTCAAAAGAGCCGAACCGGACATGGCTCTGTGCCACCCGGACCAGCATGGCGGCGGTTTCGATGGTTTCCCGCCGGACGGGATCATCACTGCCGGTAATGCAGAGGGACCGTGTGGTGGGAATGCCCAGCCCGTGCATGGCTTCGCCGCAGAGGTACTCCCGGATGGAGGAACGGAGTACGGCCCGGCCGTCGAATACCCGTGCGTAAGCCGTGCGGCCCGCGCCTTTGAGGTGCAGATCCCAGATCTGTCCGTCGGCTCCCCGTGCTTCGCCCAGCAGAATGGCCCGGCCGTCCCCGATATCCGGATTGTACTGGCCGAACTGATGCCCGGTATAGCGCATGGCAAGCGGTTGAGAACCGTTGAGCGTGCGGTTTCCGGTGAAGTATTCCGCGAATTCCGGTTGTTCCGCCACGGCGGGATCGAGGTTGAGCAGTTTTGCCACATCGGGGTTGAAGGCGACGAGATACGGACTGGAAATGGGGGTAGGGGCAACGGGATCATAGAAATCCGGCCCCAGGGAGTGGTATGAATTCGCCAGGGTCAGGGCGTTGATATCGGTGATCATTGTATATCCTCCTTCGCCGGTTATGGCGTGGATTTTTCAGGGGTTGGGAGTTTTGTTTTCTGGGGATAGAGTAAGGATTCGGTGGCGTAAATCAAGGAGTAAAGTGGTGAAGATTATAGCAGGAAGAGTTGGTGTTGCAGCTTCGGTGATTTGCTTGTGGAGTGAATCATGGTGGATAAATATACTGGCGGCAGAGGCTTTGTACCTCCCCTCCAGCCGGACCGCCAGGTCAATGTATTCCCGATGACCGTGTAATCGCATTTGCGGAAAACGCGTCAATAATAGATTCCAGAAAGATTTCCATCGATACTAAGTATCCGGAATTAAATAATTATTCTATTCTGCAACTTGACTCTCCCCCTTCACTGGATATCTTTACAATGGTCCTGCTCTCTTCAGCAGGTTCCGCCGGCAGGGCGGAAACACGCGGGAGCAAATCCATATCATACACCTCCCACACAATTTTCATCAACAAAGAAAACCAAGGCGGTGAAAACATGTCCGTCAACCATACATCCAGTAACTCCGACACAACAGATACAACCGAAAAGAGCCGCATCGGCTGGAAAAAGAAAGCCCTGATCTGCGCAATAATCCTGCTCCTGGGCGCCGGTGCCACCGGCTATATCTTCACCACGGAACCGACCGCCACCCGCACAGGTGCGACCCGGGAGTCCGCCATGCTCGTGGACGTCACCGGCGTGGAAGCAGGCTCCTTTCATCCCACCATCGTTGCCATGGGAACCGTGCGCCCGGCCCGGGACATTATCCTGCGCCCGCGGGTCAGCGGTGAAATCATGGAACGATCCGACGCATTCACACCCGGCGGTTTTGTGGAAAAAGGAGACGTTCTGCTGCGCATCGACCCGGCGGACTACCGCAACAGTCTGCAGCAGCGGAAAAGCGAACTGCAGCAGGCCGATGCGGATCTCAAAATCGAGATGGGGCGTCAGCAGATCGCCGAAAAAGAGTACCGGCTTCACAACAAATCCCTCTCTGCGGAAAACAAGGCGCTGGTACTCCGTCAGCCCCAGCTTGACGCCGCAAAGGCGCGGG
>JBEPXL010000446.1:0-3794 GCA_041641935.1 Desulfobacteraceae bacterium
GACGGGAACTTCCGTTCCGTAGAAATGCCGCAGCATCTCCGGTGCAACCGGTTCCCCGGTGAGACCGTACTGTTTTTTCAATACCCGTTTCCCCCGTACGACCGGCTCGTCGGGCAGTTCAAACACCAACCGTCCGGCGGGATTGACCAGATCCCGGTCCGGCTGGTCTCCCATGAGCCCCATCTCCCGGATGGCCCGGAGGGTGGCCCCGTTCCGCCGCAGATTGGCATGGGCAAACCGGTAGTCCCGGTCGGTCAGTTCGTTGTAGATGTAGGATGTGACCGTCTCCATCAGCGTCGAAAATGCCCGGGGTGTTTTCCGGTACAGGTCAAGAATTTTCGGATAATCGAGTTTGAAGGAACGAAAGGCGGGATGGTCCGGGGCCTTGTCGAAGCCGATCAGCTTCCGGATTTCACTGCCGAGCAGAGAACGGGTCCGGTACATGGACACCAGCCGCTGGTCCATGTCTTCTTCCGGATGGAGGGTCCATGCGGCAAAATTCCAGACATCATGGGGATTGGTGGCAATGCAGCTGGGGCCGGGGTGCTTATGGGCCTGATACAGTGTATTGAGACAGGCAAAGAGACCGCCGACGCCCATCAGTTCGACCTGGACATCCGGGTGTTTGGGAACACGTCCGTACCGGATTCCCGGCCGGTAGGGACGCGCCTCCAGCCAGGAGGGATCCCGGTCCTGGTCCATTGCCGCAATATACTGGGAAATGACGCGCTCCAGGGGTTTATAGCTGCACTCCAGAAACAGATCCCGCACCACCTGCCGATCCGGCTCGGAGACGCCGTTCCGGCGATTCATCTCCTCCAGTACATCACGATTGCTTTTCACTGTATCCCCCCGTTTCCGTGTTCATGTGCATCGACATCCGGCAAAACCGTCAACTGCGGTATCCATCGTCCGTACAAACCGGTCCGGTGATCCATCTCCCCCAGCTCAGCCCACGCGGCAGACCAGTCCTTTCAGATACAATCCCTCCGGAAAAGGGAGGGCAACCGGATGATCCGCGCCCTGACTGAGAAACCGGATGATCCGGACATCGGCCCCGGCATCCAGCGCGGCGCCGGCGACAATTTTCTGGAACAGCGGCGGATCGATATGCCCGGAGCAGGAAAAGGTAAAGAGAGTCCCGCCGGGCCGGAGCAGTTTCATGGCCAGCAGGTTAATATCCTTGTATCCCCGGGCAGCCCGCTTCACCTGGCCTGCCGAACCGGCGAATTTGGGCGGATCCAGAACAATCAGATCGAATTTCCGGTCTGCATCCCGGAACTTCCGCAGCAGTTGAAACACATCGGCGGAGATATTCTCCACACGTTGCGAATCCAGCCCGTTCCGGTCGATATTGCGCCGGGCAAGCGCGAGCGCATCGGCAGAGGTATCCACATTGGTCAGACTTCCGGCGCCGCCCTGCAAGGCCCAGAGGCCGAATCCGCCGGTATAGGCAAAACAGTTGAGGACATCGGCCCCGGCGGAGAATTCGGGAATCATGGCACGGTTCTCCCGCTGGTCCAGATAAAAGCCGGTTTTGTGTCCCTTCCGGAGATCCGCCAGGTACCGGAGCTTTCCCTCCTGTATCTCGACAGTATCAGGCGGTTCCCGGCCCCACAGAACGCCGCTGACGGGAGACAACCCTTCCCTTGCGCGGTTTTCGCCGTCAGAACGTTCATAGATTCCTTCAACGGGAAGCAGTTCCGTCAACTGGCGGACGATCTCCTCTTTCCAGTATTCAGCACCGGCGGAAAGGAACTGGCAGACAAGATATTCCCCGTACCGGTCAACAATGATCCCCGGCAGCCCGTCCGACTCGGCATTGACCAGGCGATACGCGGAAATTGCCGGCGCCCTGCGCAATGCTTCTCTGAAGCGGAGGGACTGCATCAGTCGCTCCCGGAAAAAATCCGCATCGATTGTCGCATCGGCTTCAAAAGACCAGATGCGAACCCGAATCTGGGAAGCAGGCGACCATGCGCCGGCCCCGAGAGATGCACCATCGGCAGAGTAGATCTGGACAGTTTCGCCCCTCTGTTCCACCCCCTCCACCCGATGAACGGAATTGGAAAATATCCAGGGATGGCGTCTGTGGACGGAGGCGTCCCGCTTTTTCCGTAAAATCACTTTGGCCATAACGTATAAACATAGCACAGGAAGACAATCAAGACAACCAGACCGTATCGGGCAGGACCGTCTTTTGCAGACCATGTCAAAGTGGGAGCAGTTCCCCCTGTTTCCCCCTGATTTGTATTTCCCTTTTGCCGGATATTCTGGTATAAGCAGGACGTCCCGAGAAAATAACAGATCTTTTTTCCGGGATTTTCGTCAAGTGGAACGCCAGATTCCATCAGCAGAAAAACAAGAGGATCAATCCCCGGTCAATCCGGAAAAACACGCATACCATCAGAGTTACCCGATGGTATTTACAGACATTTGCCCACTATGCAAGAAAAAGATGTACCCCAGGAAAACGGTCTGAACGAAGGCGTCAGGGAAATCACCTATGCGGTGGCCGAAGACGGCCGGTATGTTCTGATTCAGAGTGCCGGATGGGAACCGAAAACGGTCGTAAACGACCAGGCCTGGGAGGTAATCTCCGAAGAGATAATGGAACAGATTCAGATGATCCGGGCAGGAAAACGGAGTCCCGTCGCCTACCATATGGCACGGAACCTGATGACACCTGCCCTGCTGGCAAGCTATATGGGACTGTTCCGATGGCAGGTTCGGCGACATCTCAATCCACGGGTATTCAAACGCCTTTCACCGGAGATTCTGCAGCGTTACGCCGACGTTTTCAACATCTCCGTTTCTCAGCTTCATGAAGTTCCGGAGATCACGGAAACAGGTGCGAACGTATGAACATAAAAAACAGGATTGAAATTCCCTTTCGTCACAGTCAGTCCGCCCATTGTGAAACCGGCGTTCTGTCGAATCTTCTGTCCCACCACGGCCTGCAGGTCAGCGAAGCGATGGTGTTCGGTATCGGCTCCGGCCTGTTTTTCGGCTACTTTCCGTTTGTCAGGCTGAACAACCTTCCCCTGTCCGCCTTCCGGATCGCCACCGGCGGCATTATGAAACGGGTCACCAAGCGGCTGGGGGTCCGGCTGACCTGGGAAAAATTCCGGAATCCTGAAAAAGCGATGGCGGCCCTGGACCGGAAACTCGCAGAGCAGATTCCCGTCGGATGCCGTACCGGCGCCTTCTGGCTTCCCTATTTTCCGCCGCGATACCGGTTTCACTTCAACATGCATAATCTGGTCACCTTCGGCAAAGAGAACGGCAGCTATCTCATCAGTGATCCGGTGTTTGAAAGTCCGGTTGTCTGTCCGGCGGAAGACCTGATGAAAGCCCGTTTCGCAAAGGGTCCGATGCCGCCGAAGGGGCGGATGTACTATGTTTCCCATGTGCCGGAGCAGGTGGACTTCAGGCCGGTTGTGATCCAGGGAATCAAAGAGGTATGCCGGACCATGCTGAAAGCACCGGGGCCGTTTCTGGGCGTCAAGGGGATCCGGTATCTGTCCAAAAAAGTCGACCGCTGGCCGGAAGCGCTCGGGGAACGCAAGGCGATTCTCTACCTGGGTCAGGTCATCCGGATGCAGGAGGAGATCGGAACCGGCGGGGGCGGATTCCGGTTCATCTATGCCGCCTTTCTGCAGGAGGCTGCCGGCATTCTGGAAGAAGACCGCCTGTCGGCCCTTTCCGGTGAAATGACCGCCATCGGCGACCGGTGGCGGGACTTTGCCCTCATCGGCTCCCGGATCTGCAAAAAGAGGTCTTCAGAGACGGAA
>JBEPXL010000447.1:0-3784 GCA_041641935.1 Desulfobacteraceae bacterium
GAGATATGCTTCCAGGTCACCGGCGGAAGCAAACGGCTGCAGCGGCTGAATTCCCTGGGTATCGGGCTGCACCTGAAGGGAGACGATGTTTTTGATGATCATGTGGGGCTCCCCCGCCGGCACATAGACATAGGCATAGTAGAGGGTATCGCCGGCGGACAGACCGAATTCGTCCGGGGTCATGGTGTCGATCATCTCGGTTGAACCGGTGTGGGAATAGGGATACATCAGGTCCAGAAGGCGGACCCCCGGGGCAAAGACCCGCATTCCCTCCGGTGTCATAAAAAAGATTTCACCGGGGGCACGGCTGGAGGCAAGAACAAACCACTCATAGGCGGGAATATGGCCCGCGTGGGGTGTGGTATTGACCCGGATCTCCACCGGTTCCCCCGGCTTTACTTCAAAGACGGCATCCCCGGCGGGCGGGTCGATCACCCTTGCCGCAGAATCCGCCAGGGCCGGGCCACAGCCGAAAACAATGGCCGCCATACACACCATGAACCATACCGCTTTTTTCATACCCCCTCCTTCTGCATTGCTGCGCTCTGTTTTCGTGTCCTTATGCACAAATCCTTTTCATCAGCCAGGCCATATTCTGCCCCAGGGTGCGCATGGTTTCTATCCCCTCGTCATCCGAAGTGACGTCACCCCGTTCCAGACCGAATCCCATGTTCCAGTAGCTGGACCCGGGAATAATCATCTGGCTGATGGTGAAGAAGTGGTTGATGGTATCGAAGACATGAATCGAACCGGCCCGGCGGACGGCGACCACTCCCGCACCGGCCTTCCGTTTGAACATGGCGTCATTGGCGATGGCGACCATGCCGGCCCGGTCGATGAGGGCCTTCATTTCCGCACTCACGTCGGCAAAGTAGGTGGGGGAGCCGAGAATCATACCGTCTGCCGCCGTCATTTTTTCGATGCAGTCATTCATGGCGTCGTCGGTTACCGCACAGCGCCGGTCCTTGTTCTGGAAACACTTCATGCAGGCGATGCAGCCTTTCATCGTTTTTCCGGCCAGGTTGACCAGTTCGGTTTCCATGCCTTCCTTTTCCAGTTCTTCCAGTACATAACCGATCAGGGTCTGGGTGTTGCCTTTTTTCCGTGCGCTGCCGTTGAATGCGATAATCTTCATGATCTGCCTCCGTGGATGTGTTTGAAAAGCAGCTTGTATACCATTTCTGCTGCCGGTTGAGATTTATTTTTCTCTGGCCTGTATCATGTCCATCAGCCACTGATGGATGCAGGCGGCCGCCGTCGGCCAGTTGTCTTCCAGCATCAGTGTATGTCCCATCTCCGGAAAAACCTGGACTGAAGCGCCGAACATATCTGCGGTGTGCCGTACAAAGGCGGGGGGAATGATCATGTCCTCCGCACCGCCCAGAACCAGCATGGGCGTGTCGTTCTGCAGGGGATGCGGGAGGGGGGAAAACATCAGTTCGAAGGCCGCCCGGGGGGATTCATTCTGGAACAGGGACATGGCCCGGAAAATGGATTCTGTCGAGGTGGACTGGGAAAAAAAGATTTTCCGGATGTCATTCAGATCGATCCAGTACTCCCAGAACCATGGCGGCGTCATATTGATGAGTCCGAGTTTCTGGAACCGGACCGGATCGGTGAACATCATCCAGAAGGCGGGCAGCAGCATCCCTTCCGGCGGAACAGAGGCAAGAAGTACCGCACCTCTGGCACGGATACCGCTCCGGAGCAGAGCCTTCTGGACGAGCAGGCCGCCCATGGAGTGGCCGACAAAGACCGGCGGTTCGGGCATCTCCCGTGCCGCCCGGCAGACATCGTCCACATACTCCTCGATGCCGCAGGTCCACAGGGCTTCATATCCCGGGCTCCGGCCATGGCCCCGCAGACTCAGTGCCCGGCTTTCAAAGCCCTGTTCGGCAAAATAATTCATGAAATACGGCCAGCAGCGGGCACTGGCATAGGCCCCGTGCACAAACAGAAGCGGGGGATATCCGCCGGGCCGGTCGGGTTTCCGGATCAACAGTTCCATTTCATTTCTGGTCATTTCCGTACTCTTTCCGTTCCTCCGGCGTATATCCGAAGCTCCTGCGGCGGAACCATCCCACCGGGATTACCGGCTCATGTGCGACACGGACGCCTCATACAGGGGCAGCAGTTTTTCAAAAAGGGCGGCAATATCCCCGGCGATCGCCTCTTTTCGTTCCAGTGCCGTCTTTTTATCCAGAATCCGGCTGATCTGCAGGTCCACCCAGACGGTATTATCCAGTTGATCCAGAAAATCGGCCAGATTCGGAATCTCTTCTTCACTGTTTTTTTTCTTCCATATCCATTTTCCGTCGGAAACCTCGATACTGCCCGTAAACGCGCCGCTGTCTTCCATGATGTCTTTCATATCATAGAGAATGAGACCTTCTTCCGCCACCAGTGTTTTCAGCTGTTCTTCATTTTCCGGTGTCCTGAGCCATTCAATAAAGCTGTCCCAGTCGTCTCTGGGATCATCCGTCTGGGTGGACCGTTCAATATAGAACCCACAGTAGAGCTTTTTCTTGTCCATCTGAACATATAATTTGGCCTGGAACTGGTCATGGGCCAGATCCTGATGCCGGGTGTCTGTCCAGTGCACCCGGGCCATCCGGGAAATCGCCCAGGATTTCATGTCAAACGGGCCGCTGTCGAACCGGCGGCTCACTGCCCCCCCCAGCTGCTGGCGGCTCCGCCAGCGGGTTCCGGCAACACTGCGGGAAAAATCACTGTCCTTGAATCCTTCAAATTTACTGAGGGTCGAGGTTTTCCGCTGGGACTTTCTGGTTGTTCGGCTTTTTGCCTGTGTTTTTACCGTCTGCTCCCAGTGCCTCCGGCGAAGGATGTGCTTTTGAAGTTCAATGCCGGTCCATATGGTTTCCCCGCTGTTCCAGCGGATTTTCATATTACCGTCTTTGATTTCCAGAATTTCATAGACACCCTTTTCATTTTCATATTGTTCCCCGACCTGAAAAATGATCTTCCCCATTTATTTCTCCTTATTGATAAAATAACCGCATTCCGGCGCTATATTCTAACGTATTCTATTCGTAACCAGGAATAAAGTCAAACAGAGGCAGAAGAAGGAAGGGGCAAACAGAAAGAAAGTCCCGGCAGGACGGTTGTTTTGCAGGAATTCCGGATGCGCAGGAGAAAAGCCACAATCTCACCGCTTCGAGTAGGATAATTCTACCGTTCTTTACGGGATCGAACCTATTGTATTTATTTCTTCCCTGTGGGATACATGAATCCAACGACGGGATAAACCGTCAGAGAAGAAGGCCGCCCGGAAGGACGGCGGTTTTGACACAACCTTCCTCCGGCGTCTGGCAAACGCCGATCATATATCTTCATCTCCTCGATGATCCCCTCATATCTCCCCCCACACACCCGAAGGGCTGCGATCCCCATCGCAGCCCTTCCTCCTTTTCTGGGCCTCCGGAATCCGTGTTGAAAAAGGGCGCCGGTATCTCCTTTCTTTAAGACAGATGGCGGATCTGTAATGTCGCAGAACGTCATCTGTTTCATCCGATCGTAAAACGTTTTTTCCTTTTTTTCAATTTTTACTTGAAATTTGATGTGTTATGATAAAATTATTGTTATATCATTAGATGTGGTTATGTTTTTATATACAGCAGAGAACAGCAGCAAGGGAAGGAGGAACTGCCGCCTTCAAGTATAAGGAAAAAATGGAAAAAAACGATCCGACCCCTGATTATGCGATGATTACGACGCCATCTGAACTGGAAGCATTCGCCCGCGCCATCGAAAACGAGAAGATCAT
>JBEPXL010000448.1:0-3781 GCA_041641935.1 Desulfobacteraceae bacterium
TTCCGCGCATACCGGTAAAGCGGGATAAAAGCAGCCGTTGGAAAAACATCAGAGAATGCTTATCTTAGTCTCAGTGTCACACTGTGGTATATCCGGTACAGAACAGGAAAACATCGGGACAGACCGTTTTTTACCTGCATCCCCGATCAAAAATACAGAAGATACTGTATTTTCATTTTATTCCTGATCTGCAAGATTATCACATACAACAGATTGCAGAAACAGACCGTTCAGCGCAGACAGTTGATGCGATGGATCATGATCGAGAACGGTTGACTGACAGAAACCGTGACGGAAAAGGAGGAACACACAATGGCTGAAACTGATAATGTTCGTTTTAAGTTTTTTCTTCCGGATGCAAGAATACTGAGTGAAGAAGAAGTGGCGGCACTGCCGGCTGACAAAAAGTCAGCAGCCAATGCCACGGGCAAGACAGGGCTCTGGATCGAGATTTACTGCCCCGACGCTTCCTGCGTGGATGACCGGGGCCATATTTCCATTCCCTCCACGGGAACGGCCACGGAAAGCGGAAAGGGAACATGGCTGAAGCTCTTCTGCCCCGAAGGCCAGTGCGAAATCACCCAGAGCAGCGGCCTGCCCTGATCCTTCTTTTCCCCGTTATCCAGCTCCGATCGTCTTAATGATCATCACCGGGCGCGGTCTTCTCCACTGAAGGCCGCGCCCGGATGCGTTTCTCTACGCCTCCTGCAGTATCCGGAGCGAAATGTCCGCAACCATTTCCTTTACCCGTTCCTTGTAGGTACGCATGTGTTCGGAATGAATATGCTCCTCAAGCGCTTCAAGGCTTTCCCACTTTTCAATGACAGTGACCACGTTCTCATTTGATTCCTGTGGTACAAAATCGGCTTCGATGTCCACGGCGGGAAAGTATTCGATGCATCCTTTTTCCGCTCTGACGCTGGAGACATTGGCCTTGAAGATTTCCAGAAAATCCGGTCGTTTTCCGGGGTGAATCCGAATCGATGCTATGACGCTGATCATAAATCATTCCCTCCTTTTTCGGCTTGCTGTATACAACATGCTGATCCTGCACTAGCTTGTGCTGCAGGATCGACCGTATTCTGATCCGCTGCGAAAGCGGTAACAGTGGATGACACCTCATCGGCGCAGGCGGAGTTCTATCTGCAGTCTGTCAGCATCACCCTTCCCGTACTGGGCAATGTCAACAACAATCCGGAAGTGGATCTGGCAGACGCCATCCTGCTGCTGCAGATTCTGACGGGTGTGGATGCCAGCTCTCCCGGCCTTGGTACAAAGGCGGACGTAAACGGGAATCAAGTACTGGGCCTGGAAGAGATTCTATTCGTCCTTGGCTGTGTCGCGGGACTGCGCTGACTACTGATCATTGGTCCGGGCCAGGGGCATACTGTCATTCAGTTCATCGATGTGTTTCTGCTCCGCTTCATTGATGCTGCCGATGTGGACCCGCATGACACGGTCCAGACGGGGATCGAAAAACCGGTGAAAACTGTAGGCCGGAATGGAGGTGAATCCCCGCCGCACCTTGTGGGCTCCTCCCGCGCCGGGATAAAAATTCCGGACCCCGTTCCGGATGGCCCAGTCGATGGGCTCATAATAGCAGGCGTTGAAGTGGAGATAGTTGATATCGGCCCGGCACCCCCAGTACCGCCCCAGAATCTGTTCCCCCTTGTGCAGCAGCATGGACATCCCCACCGGCTCGGTATCGTTCTCCGCGAAAGCGGCCACAAAGAGAAGCCGGTCCCGGCAGTGTCTGAAAATTCCCTCGAAAAATGCGGGCAGCAGATACTTGCAGCTCCAGATGCCGTACTGGTCGTTGGTCCGTTCGTAAAACCGGTACATCAGCGGGATCAGGGATTCGGGAATATCATCGCCGACAAAAGTCCGCAGCCGGAGCCCCTGCCCCGGCATGGCCTTGCGTTCCCTGCGGATGTTTCTTCTCTGGTTGGTCTTGAAGGGCGCCAGATAATCATCAAAATCCGTGCAGTTGTCATTTTCCCAGACAAAGGTCTGGTGCAGCCAGCCCAGATAACCGGAACGGGTGAGATGATGCTCCCATTCCGGGTCCACAAAGAGGAAACCTGCACCGGACAGGCTGTTCTTTTTACAGAACCGGTCAATCTGCTGGAGCATGACTTCGATCAGGATATTCTCGTCTTCCCCTTCCGCCACCAGAAACCGGTAGCCGGGGATCGGGGTTACGGGGCTCATGCCGACCAGCTTGGGATAGTACCGGATATCGAGCTGACCGGCGACATCGGCCCAGATGTAATCGAAGACGAACTCCCCTTCGCTGTGGGTCTTGATGTAGAGCGGCGCTGCTGCAACGAGCCGTCCGCCGTGCCGGATGATCAGGTGACGGGGATACCATCCGGCAGCCGGCGCGATACTGCCGGAGACCTCCAGCTGGTTGAGCCAGTCCCATTCCAGAAGCGGCGTTTTGAGCGGCAGCGCCATCGCGTTCCATTCCGTTCGCTCAATATCCCTGATCCGGTTGACCCATTGTACGGTATATGTATTTTTGCCGGAATTCTCCGTCATTGTCTCGTTCCTCCTCAACTCCATTCTGCCGTCAGACGGAAAAATACAGCCCTCCCGGCGGCAGGTATCAGAGAAGTAATGCTTCCGGCCTTGTGACAGACCATTACGGTAAATCCATAGAACAAAACGGCACATCAGGTGATAAACTAAGCCCTGTTCCGGAGATTGTCACGGCTTTAATTGAGACCGGGGATACGGGAAGTTCTTGCATTTTTTGTATGAATGCCGTTTAAATAGGAACATTCATTTTTTATGCGCCGGTCATTCCGGCATGTTCTGAAGGAGAGAAGATTGCGTCCGTTTCCTGGCCCGAACGGAAAGAAAGCCCCTCTGTTTTCCGGCATCTGCAGAACCATTCTGCGGCTGCTGATGACGCTCCTGCCTGTGCTGGTCTGGACCGGTACGGTTTCCGCTGACCAGCCGGAAACGGTCACGCTGCAACTCAAATGGTATCACCAGTTTCAGTTCGCGGGATATTACGCCGCGGTCGAAAAAGGGTTTTACCGGGACGCCGGACTGGAGGTTATTCTGCGGGAAGGTTCCCCGGACCTGCATCTGACGCAGGAACTCCTCTCGGGCCGGGTCAATTATCTGGTCAACGGGCCCGGCGCACTGCGGGAATGGGAACCCGAAAATCCCATTCTGGCACTCGCCGCCATCTTTCAGCATTCCCCCCTGATCCTGATCACCCGGATCGGATCCGGTATCAATTCTCCCGACGATCTCACCGGAAAGCGGGTCATGTATGAGCCGGATACGGACCCTGAATTCATGGGCATGTGCCGGAATGAAGGCATCGATTTCGATGCCGTCATCCATGTGCCCCATACCTGGAATCCCCAAGATCTGATTTCCGGCAAAGCCGACGCCATGAGTGCCTACCTCACCAATGAACCCTTCTTTTTCGCCTCACGGGGCATTCCCGTTGCCCGCCTCAATCCCCTGAACTACGGCATCGACTTTTACGGCGACTGCCTTTTTACGACCAGAAGAGAAGTGGAAGCGCATCCGGAACGGGTAAAGGCATTTCTGTCGGCCAGTCTGAAAGGGTGGGAATACGCAATGGCCCATCCCGATGAAATCATCGATCTGATCATTGAAAAGTACAACCCGAAAAAAAGCCGTGCCGCACTGGCCTTTGAGGCCGCCGCCATGCAGGAACTGATTCTGCCGAAACTCGTACCGGTCGGCCACATGAATCCCGGCCGGTGGGGGCATATCACCGATACCTATCAGCAAC
>JBEPXL010000449.1:0-3781 GCA_041641935.1 Desulfobacteraceae bacterium
ATCAGAACCGGGATATTCTCCCGCTCACAGCAGACCACGACGCGATCATCGCCGATGTCGGACCGATTGATGACGACCCCGACGGGAATATCCATTACGCGGACCATCTCCACCGCCAGGGTCAGGTCATGGAGCCCGAAGGGCGTCGGTTCAGTGACAAGAACGGCCATGTCCGCATCCTTGAGTGCCGCCACGGCCGGGCAGGATGTACCGGGCGGGCAGTCGATGATATTGACCGCGTCATCGAGAATATGCTGTTTGACCGCCCGGATCACCGGCGGCGACATGGGATGCCCCACATTGAGTCTCCCCTGCACAAAGGTGACCTTCCCAGTAACGCCGCACGCCACACTGCCGATGATCTGCGGGACTTCTTCAATTGCCCCGGCAGGGCAGACCCGGACACATCCGCCGCACCCGTGGCAGAGTTCCGGAAAGACCAGCGGTGTCGTGGCCAGAGATACAATGGCGTTGAACTGACACAGGTCGGCGCATTCTCCACAGGCGGTACAGGCCGATTCCGTTACATGGGGAACCTGGATGGCAACGGAATGGCTGGTTTCAATTTCCGGATTCATGAAAATATGACAGTTGGGCTCCTCCACATCACAGTCCAGAAGCCTTGCGCCGTCCGGTGCGCTGAGCGCGAGATTGACGGCGACTGTGGTCTTGCCCGTTCCTCCTTTTCCGGAAGCGATGGCGATCTTCATGCCCAGTGCCCCTCGACATCCGCCGACTCCGCACGCACCAGCCTGCCGTCTTTGAACAGGGTAATCGCCTCCATGCCGCTCTGTCCGTCCACACCGGTGTAGATGGCAATACCGGCCGCCGTCAGTGTGCGGAACGCCTTGGGGCCGCAGTGACCGGTGATGAGGCATTCCGCACCAAGACGGGAAACTGTCTGTGCGGCCTGAATCCCCGCGCCCTGGGCGGCATTCAGGTTCTGCAGATTGTCAATGGCTTCCCACTTTCCGGTTTCAGTATCAAACAGAATAAACTTTGCAGCACGACCAAACCGGGGATCAACCGGTGCATCCGGGGTATTGCCGCTGCTTGTGACGACGATTTTCATTTGTAACGCTCCTTTTGCGTTCCTTATCGAAAGGGACGACCGGCCATCACGCTGTACTGGATGCGGCGTCCCTTTCTTCCGTTATTTCTGACCGGCGGGTTCTTCCGGATCATTCCATTCATTCAGACGGCGGTTTACCTGATCCAGACGGCTTTTCAATGTCGCGGCCTGTCTTCTCAGGCGATCCCTTTCCGTATCCTGCGTGAATTCATTACCGCCCGGACCTGTGAACCGGCCATAGCCCGTTCCCATTCCCCGTCCCTGCCCGAATCCCGTCGGTGCGCAGAAACGGTTTCTGCGGCCACGCCCGGCAAAACCACGTCCCATGTCCATACCGGCGTCGCTCCGCGGTCCGCCATTCTGATATCCGGGTCCGTCAAATCCGGCGCAGAATCCGGCTCTGCGCCCTGTCTTTGGTCCGTTTCCCACTGGTCCTTTATGGTTTCCGTTTGGCATGATCTATACCTCCTTTGTTTCTGATAATGTAGTGATCTCTGCAGAACGGGGGTGCTGAATCATTTGATCACTGCTGCAATGTGTGCCGTAACTGTCCACACTATCGTCCTCCGCGTCCCCGTCCTCTGCCCTGGCCACTGTTTTTCCCCTGGCCCTGTGACTGACCCGGCTGACTGCCGGCGCCCCGGGTGGTACTGCCCTGATTCCGGTTCACAGCGTCTCCGCCGCCGGCACGGGATTTGTTGCCGAATCGTCCCGAACATCGGTCTATCCATGAATTTCCTTTTCGGGCGCCCTGACCTTTTCCTCTTCCTTTTGGCATCGTTACTCCTTTCGTTGCGAAAGATCATTCGGCAGAATTGGGAATGAACAGGCTGCCGTCTCATTATGGCTTATTTCCCACAGATGGAATCTAACGATATTTTGAACCTTTGTCAAGAAACAAGAAGAGAAAATTCCATTATAAATTGATTAAAAACATAAAAACATATAAATACATATACTTATTCTTATGATTTTTTACAGCAGAAATGGAATTCAGAAAGCAAAAGATTTAAGAGACTGTGTAGGAAGTCTGGATGAACCTGAAAAAGCTCATTTGGAACGGGGGATGGGGTATAAAAAAAGCCTGCCCGGAACGACAGGGCAGGCTGATCTGGTGGATTTCCTGAAGTGCTATTCTTTCAGCAGACATTTCCCATCAGCCAGCAGCGGATGCTGGTCTGGCAGGAAGCGGGAATGGCATCAAGATCGCTCGCACAATCCCGGCAAAGATTGATAGATTCCGCTGTCTGCTGAACGTCTGAAAGCGCAAACCGGTCGCCGCACTTGTCACAGGAACGTGTGGCAGGTTGACCGGACAACAAGGCAATGATGCTGTCGGTATAATTGACTGGATATTTCATGCTGTCACTCTCCTTTACCCGGTACGGGTCAAAAGATAGATAATCGTGCTGATCCGACTTCTGGGCAGCGGTCGGAAACCATCCATTACCAGCGGGGCTGATTGCCGATGCGGTGGCCGATCACTTCCAGTGTATCGGTTACCACCACAAAAGCCTTCGGGTCGATCTGCCGGACAATGTTTTTTAACCGGCCAAGTTCCCGGAAGGTCACCACTGTATACAGGATGTTTTCCTGTCTTCCGCTGTAGCCGCCTTCGCCGTGGACGACGGTAACGCCCCGGTTCAGGTCACTGTTGATGAGTCTGCTGATCTCCTTCCAGCGGGAGGAGATAATCATTGCCGCTTTCCGTTTGCTCAGGCCGGTAACGACCATATCGATTACATGTGAACTGACAAACATGTAGATCAGCGTATAGAGTACTGCCTCCAGTGAGAAGAACAGCGCCGAAACCGTAAGCACGACGGTATTGAAGAACAGAACTGTAGAGCCGATCCGTACCGAGTATCGTTTCAGGAGTATGATGGACAGAATATCGGTTCCCCCGGCTGATCCCAGGGATCGCAGAATAAGTCCCGCGCCCGCCCCATAGACAATGCCGGCCAGAAGCGCACCCAGAAGTCGATCTTCAATCGGACAGACAGGTTTGATCCATACAACGGCGGCCGTGAAAATGAAAAGCCCGGCCAGGCTGTACAGGAAAAACCGTCTTCCGATGTACATCCACCCAACTATATAGATAGGGATGTTCATCAGAAAGTAAAGGAGTCCGACCGAAAGATCCGATAAATAGTAGTGGATGATCAGAATAATACCGGTCACGCCGCCACTGAGGAACTGGTGCGGTATAATGATCCCGTTGAGCGCCCACGCGCAGACAGAACTGCCAAGGGTAATCAGAAACAGGTTCCACAGGATACTGTCCTGAAAGGTTTCTTCATTGATCAGCGGTTTCTGCCGAACCGGCGGCAGTGCGGGGAATGTTGTGGTCTGGTCCATCATTTGATTTCCTTTGTTCGTTCAGGTGTCATGTCACGCCGGGTGACCGTTTTTACTGGATGCCTTCTGTTTCTCCGGAAAGAGTTTCATCCACAATTTCATACGAGGTAATTGAAAGCGTCTTCTGCCCTTCGGCATTGGTATCCACAATTCCCGTTACCTTTATATCGGCGCCGGGGGTTTTGTAGAGTCGCCTGCCGGTGGCATTGTCGATCACCAGATACGCTTCGTCATCGGTTTCAATGGAAATGGCGGTGACCGTGTCATCTTCGTTGATGGCATGAATCTGTACCCGTCCGGTCAGGGTGACCTTTTCCGCCGCAATGGTAAGGGTGCTGCACAAAACAAGAA
>JBEPXL010000450.1:0-3780 GCA_041641935.1 Desulfobacteraceae bacterium
GTGGATTGAAACACAGCCGGTTCCGGATGATGGACCGCACGAAAGGTCGCCCCCCGCGCGAGGGGGGCGTGGGTTGAAACACCTGTTTGGAAAATGGTTACCCTTCAAACAGATGTGAAGATGTCTCACATACCGACGACGCTTATCCCCTCAAAACAGAGAACTTCATTGCCATCATCTCTTTGGCCTTTTTCGCCGTCTTGGAACTTCTGCAGGGTGTAGCGGTTCATACGACTTAAGCCCCTGATCACCTGTCATAATTTCTACCATGAATCCCATTTGAGAATAATAATCAGCCACATTCTTTATGGTAGCATCTCCAATTGACAATCTACTTACCGCCAGATCAGGCCATACGCCGGCAAGTTTTTTCAGCTTTTCCGATGACCAGAGCACATTCTGTTCAGAAAAAGCAGCCCAGGGAGATCGCTGATCAGCACTTTTCGTCATCAAATCAGCCAAAGCCTCCGCCCGTTCCCTGCGACTGTGAGATGCCTGGGCGATATGATTGCCTGTTTCGATAATGGTTGCCAGCGGTAACACAAAAGTGGACTGAGCTTGCATTTCCTCTTCAATTTTCAGTTGAACCCTTTCCCTGTTCCATTGATCATGATCAGGCCCACAGGTATCCATTCCCGGAACATCAAGCCACACACAGAGAATGCTGGTGTCAATGATCAACACTTTCTTCACTGAGCGGCCTCCGCTTTCACCGCCCTTTCAATTTTCCCCTCAGTTGACAACCTGCCGATAGAACCGCCCGCCATCAGTTTTGCCAGCTGAGCAATATCTTCAAGTTGCGTAAGCAGGCTGGAACCAGTCTGCTCATTGCGATGCACCACAGTGATGAACGGAACCATCGTATTACCGGCAGCATCCAGCAAAGCCGGGTTATGTGTTGTCACAATAATATCAATACTGCGTTTTTTTCCCAGCCTTTTCAACATGTCAATCAGGACAGTAGCCCTTGCGGGATGAAGTCCGTTGTCAATCTCTTCAACAACAAGCAAACTGTTTTCTTCTCTTGTAAGAAGGGCGGCTGCAACAGCCAGGTAACGCAGGGTACCGTCGGACATACCCCGGGCGTCAACTTCATATTTCTCAGTTCCCCATCCCTCTTCACAATACAGCATGGCATCCGTCTGGAATTTCCCCACAGGCTCCGCCCAGACACGCCTGACATCCTTTTCCGGCACGTCTTTCAGATAATGTGTGAGTTCTTTCTCGACCTTTTCCTTCCTCTGATTCTCCAGCCCGGCAAGTACACCCGCAATATTGGCCCCATCAGAATGAAGCGTATCAGAAAGAGAACTAAAATCCCGCATATGACTTGGAATCGGATCAAATACAAAAATACGCTGCAATTCTGAAAGAACCTTTTTTATCCCTTCTATCGATTCCTTACGGATGTTTAATGTATCCGCCTGTGACAGAATGCAATGAGAACGATTCAGATCTATGCGCTTTCCTCTCCCCTGTGTGCCGGTACTGAAATAAGTCGGCAATCCAGAAGCATTTCCTTCTTCCTGAACCGTTTTAAAGAGGTTTTTCTCTTTTGGCGCTCTTCCCTTGCCCGTATAAGTGAGTACCGCCAGATTTTCATAAAACACGTCTGCTTTCGTGTCATTAACAATGCAGGAAAGTGTATACCGATAATCCTGCTTTTCCGATTTTCCCACCAGTACCGTCAGCGTGAACCTGTTTTCCGGTTTTCGACAAACCCACTCAAAACCGCCTCGCAATGGCGGCAGGTTCACATCACCATTTATGGCCTGAGAGATTGCGACATTTGATGAGATTCTCTGAAGAAAAAGGAAAGCATCCAGCAAATTTGATTTGCCGCTGGCATTCGCCCCGATCAGAATGGTTAATTGATCAACATAAAAGGTTGCATTTTCAAAGCTTTTCCAGTTTTCGACAGTCAGTTCTCTTATCATTGTCAATTCACCTTCCAGGATTTTGCTTTGCAGTTGGCGGTAGCACCATAAAATGCAAGCTCCTATTTCCCCCTACCGCGGCCCCTCCAGCGGCGAAACCCCCGCCTTCCGCCGGATCCAGTTGGCCGACTCCAGCACATTCTTCTGCCCCATCACCCGGCAGACCAGCCACCGCTTACCCGGAAAATCCATCAGCGCAAGACCGATAATAATCGCAAGAATCCCCTGCCCCGGCAGCACCAGCAGCGCAATCCCCAGCAGAACCAGCAGAACCGCCAGAATATTCTTCATCACCACAAATACCTGCTCCCCCGGTTCCGCTTCTACAAAATTACGGAGCGACCGGCTATGGAGATTCGCCAGAAAATTTTCCGGCAGCTTGATAATGACCGCCGGTAACAGCACCAGGGACAGCACAAACAGAATAAAAGAACCGATCCCCAGCCCCCACATCAGCGTTTCATGCGACGCTATCCACTCATCAATCCAGCCCATAGCAACTCCCTGACATCAGGTTGATAAAAAAACGCTACTCTCCCGCATCACCGAAAAAAGCCAAATGTCAATATGTATCCTGATTCCCGACCGATTCCAATACAGTCTATTCCGTATTTTTACCGGCGCGCAGTGGTAAAAAATCATAGAAAACCATTGTGCAACCAGCTATTAGCCATTATCATATCCCATGACAGCAAACACAGGGAGACCAATCATGCAGACCATCATGCCACGGCTCATCATCGCCGCCCTCCTGCTGATACCTGCGGCGATGGCCCATGCCGAATTCTACAAGTACACCGACAAGGACGGCAACGTCCATTATGTGGACGATATGTCCCGCGTGCCGGATGCCTACCACCACCAGATCGAAACCTACAAGGAAAAATACGACCATCTTCCCAAAGAAAAACGGCAGGAAATGCGCGAACGGGACGCCGCCATCGCGCGGGAAAAGGAGCAGCAGCGCCAGCAGCAGTTTCTGCAGAATCTCAATGAACTGGAGCAGCAGCGCCGGGAACATTTCGCCAACAAGGAAAAACAGCAGCGGGAAACGCCTGTCACCGTCCGGGCCAACCAGGTACTGGTTCCGGTGAAACTCGGATACGGAAACCGGGAAGTCAGCACCACCCTGATTCTGGATACCGGGGCCTCCATTGTCGCCCTCCACCGGGGAATCGCCGACAACCTCCAGATTCACCATTTCCGGAAAGCCAGAGCCCAGGTGGCCGGGGGGCAGATTATCGATACCGATCTGGCAAAGCTGAGCTACATCCAGGTCGGTCCCAACCGGGTCGAAGGCATCTACGCCGGCATCCTCGATTTTGAAGGCGGCGCCGTCGATCACAGCGGGCTTCTGGGCATGAACTTTCTCCGCCACTTCGACTACAGCCTCGACCTGAAAAACAGTGTCATCCGGTGGAAATGATCCGCCTTCTTCTCTCCCTCCTCCTGGTGCTGTCTGCCGCCACGGTCTGCCCCGCGCAGCCGCCGGAACGGCTGCCCGTCGGAACCTTCTCCGCACTCCCGCCCGGTCAGCTTCCGCCGGGGTGGGAACCGCTCACCTTCGACAGGATTGACCGGCACACCCGGTACACCCCCGTCCGGGAAAACGGCATCACCGTCATCCGGGCGGACAGCCAAAACGCCTCCTCCGGGCTGGTGCGGAAGATGACCATCGATCCGGCCGAATATCCGGTGGTCCGGTGGCGATGGAAAATCGAAAATACCCTCCCCGGCGGAAATGTCCGGGAAAAATCGGGAGATGACTATCCGGCCCGGCTCTACATCACCTTCGCATATGATCCGGACCGGCTCTCCTTCTTCGAGCGGACCCGGTACAATG
>JBEPXL010000451.1:0-3779 GCA_041641935.1 Desulfobacteraceae bacterium
GGCGACGGTTCGGGATTCACTGGAATATTCATACTCCGCCAGTGCCTCGATCCGCTTTCCGAGGCGGAGCTGCGCCCCCGGAATCAGAAACCAGGACCAGATGCCCCGGTTTGTATCGTGCCGGATGCCGCCGGAAAGTTTGTATCCCCAGTAGGTGCAGGGGCGGTGCTCAAAATAGGCGGAGAGGCTGTGAACATCTTCGGCTTCAATCATTTCGACGGGCCGGAACCGGTCGTCTTCATAGTCGAACCGGGAACGATAAAAAGCGTAGCTGACGGAAAAGACCGGATCATCGGAAAATTTCCGGGTGACAATGCCCGTCTGTGTCTCTTTCTGACCGTAGTCCGCTTCATTTTCAATGAAATAATCCCACCGGTCCCAGCCGAGGTAGAGTTGCCAGGGCGGTTCAAAGGTCCAGTCCAGGGCCAGGGTTCCCCGGTGAAAATATCCCTCCCAGGCCGCGGCATCGACGGGATCATACCAGGGCTGATGCCGGAGATACGCCCCGCGCAGCCAGGCCCGTTCATGAAACCGCCAGTCCAGCCCGGCATTGAAGAAGGGACTGTCGCCCATGCCCTTATAGACGCCGATCCCGGCCCGCGCCTGCCAGTCCCTTCCCGGCCGGTAAAAAAGATTTGCCGCCGCGCTGGAGACCTTCTCATCAATAGCAGAGAGCCACCGGCTTTGCGGCCGTTCAATGGTGATCTGCTCTACCCCCAGGGCCAGCCGGGCCGGAGGGCTCAACTGCCGCTCATAGATCGCGGCGAAGGTAGCGACGACTGCGTCATCCTCGGCCTCCCGGCGGGTGTATTCGGTCTCCAGCCGGGGCAGATGGGTCCGGAGGATGGTCTGGACATTGCGCAGTGCATTGCCGTTGTCCGGATCGAGTTCCAGCACCCGCTGGAAATAATCAAGGGCCGGAGCCCATTCCCCCGCATCCTGACGGGCGTAGGCGTAGTCGGACCAGATACCGGCATCGTTCTGGAAGAGACGGAGAATGTTTTCATAGACCGGAAAGGCCCAGCGGTACTGCCGGAGGGCCACATACACCGCCGCCTGAATCCGCTGTCCCCGGAGGTTGGCGGGATTCTTCCGGAGCAGTTTCCCGACCTCGACCAGAGCGGGTTCATAATCCTGGTTCTGCATCAGGGTTTCGATATAGTCTTCCCAGACCTCCTCATCCAGGGGATACCGCTCCCGGAGCGACCGGTAGAGCCGCAGCGACCGCTGGTAATACCCCTTCCGGCTGAGGATCCGGGCCTGGATCATGTCCATGAGTTTTTCATCGCCCATGAACAGCGGCACACTCTCCGCGTCCGGGGGAATCCCCATCCCCGACGGCGGAAAATCGACCGGAACCTCCCGGCGTTCACCGGTCTGTGCGAAAAGCGGCACGCTCCAGAGGAAACAGCAGAGGAAAAACATCAGAAACCGGCAGACGACGCCGGGACGGCGGAACAGGACCGGACCAGCGGGCTTCACGGCTGTGCCGGGAGAACTCAATCCGCCGCCACCATCCGGCGGACCAGTTCATGGGACACATTCTGGGCCAGCCGGCTGAGGGAGTCCTCACAGATCCAGAAACAGCCGCCGGTTTCGGAGCGGCTTCCGGCCCAGAGAATCCGGCCTGAGGCCACATCCAGCATCCGGATATTGATGCCGACCACCGGCGACTCGTCCAGCCCCCGTTTGTAGCGGTATTCCGTCACCGACCCGAAGATGACCGCGTCGGCGTCCAGTTCCCGGCCGATCCGCCGGGCCACGGTGCGGTCCACCACCTGATCCAGTTCTTCGGTATCGCTCCGGAGCCGGTCCAGCAGTTCCGTCCGTTCCATGATCTGGAAATCGGTCATGGCGTAGAGTTCCGTTGTCAGCAGATCCCCCACGATACGCCCGGCCCGGGGATAGGCGGTCAGGTTGACAAGCGGCAGCACCGCCACCAGACGGGCCCGGGACTGAATCTCGGCCCCCCGGATGTAGTTCTGTTCGTAGGCGCATGCGTTGAGGAAGAGAAGCAGGGGCAGTATACCGAAGAAGACAGACCGGCGGCATTTTTTCATTTCGATTCTCCATAGAAGTCAATCGGTTTTCAGCGGGGGATTTCCTCTTTCTGTAACAAATGCAGTCGTTTCTTACAAGGAGAATCATCAGCGGAGGGGAAAGGAATGAACGTCTGATAACGATTCAGAACTTGAGATTGCCGGGTTTTGTTGTTACAGTATGAAAAAGTAACAATCCAGCTTCAGGAATTCTATGACAGCATACTTCATCCGGCGTTTTCTCCTGATTATACCGACCTTTATCGGGATCACCATCATGGTCTTCACCATTACCCGGTTTGTGCCGGGAGGGCCCATCGAGCGGATGATCCTCCAGGCCCAGCAGATGCAGGGCACCACCGGCGGCGGCCCTTCGGGACTCGGTTCCGAACAGCGCCAGCAGCCGCTGTCCGAAAGCCAGATCGCGGAACTGAAACAATACTACGGGTTCGACAAGCCGATCCTGGTCAGTTATTTCGAGTGGCTGGGGAAAGTTCTGCAGGGGGATCTGGGAACCTCCACCCGGTACTATGACCCGGTCTGGACCATGATCCGGACCCGGATTCCCATATCCCTTTATTTCGGGGTACTGACCCTGATTCTCGTCTACGGGGTCTGTATTCCCCTGGGGCTTGCCAAGGCGGTCCGCCACAAGTCCACCTTCGACAATGTCTCCTCCATCATCGTCTTTATCGGCTACGCCATTCCGGGCTGGGTGGCCGGGGTGCTGATGCTGATGCTCTTTGCCTCCCACTGGGAATTCTTTCCCCTGGGCGGCCTCACCAGCGACATGTTCTTCGAGTTTTCCCTCTGGGAAAAGGTGGCGGATGTTCTCTGGCATACCGTCCTGCCCCTGATCGCCTATGTGATCGGCTCGTTTACCGTCATGACCTTTCTGATGAAAAACACGGTCATGGACAACCTGGCCGCCGACTATGTCCGCACCGCCATCGCCAAGGGGCTTCCCTTCCGGAAGGCGGTCTTCCGCCACGCCCTCCGCAACAGCCTGATTCCCATCGCCACCCATTTCGGCAACAACATCTCGGTCATTCTGATGGGCTCCTTTCTCATTGAAACCGTCTTCAACATCGACGGCATGGGCCTGCTGGGCTATGAATCGGTCATCGAGCGGGACTATCCGGTGGTGATGGGCATTCTGGTCATTTCCTCTCTTCTGCTGATGATCGGCAACATTCTGTCGGATATCTGTGTCGCCATCGTCGATCCCCGGGTGCAGTTCAAATGAAATTGATGCCGCTTACCTTCAAAAACATGAATCCGCTGACCCTGAAGAAGATCCGGCGGTTCAAGTCGATCAAACGGGGCTATTATTCCTTTCTGATCCTCTCCCTGATGATTCTGGTCTCCATTTTCGCGGAACTCTTCATCAGCAGCCGGGCCCTGATCGTCCACTACGACGGGGATCTCTATTTTCCGACCTATGGCGATATCATTCCCGGCACGACCTTCGGCCTCGACTATGCCTACGAGACCAATTACAGGGAACTCAAGGAAAAATTTGCTGCTGAGGAGGGCGGCAACTGGGTGCTGCTGCCGCCGGTTCCCTACAATCCCTATGAAAACGACCTGAAGGAGGACGCCTTTCCGCCGTTTCCGCCGTCGTTTACGGAACGCCATTTTCTGGGAACCGACGTGGTAGGCCGGGATGTGGTGGCCCGGCTCGTCTACGGCTTCCGGATCGCCATTTTCTTTTCCCTGGGGCTGCTGCTGGCCAACTAC
>JBEPXL010000452.1:0-3775 GCA_041641935.1 Desulfobacteraceae bacterium
CTTTCCAAGGGCGGTCAGCAGTTCCTGATTCTCCATCCTGGTGAACGGAACAGGAGACTTGTGGAGTTCTCTGGCGATTTCTTCGACATACAGATTCCTCAGCTCCCGCCGGGCATCTTCGTCCAGGTACCGGATCGTTACAGCTTCCGTATCGCTTTTTTTGATGATGGTCGGAATCGCCGTATAGGATTTGGTGGCCTCCGGAAGAATGTTTTTCCCGATGATGGCATTGATGATCATGGATTTTCCGGCGGAAAAGGTTCCTAGAAAGGCGACGGGAAATTCCGGAGATTTCAGGCGATCAATCCAGGATCGCTTCTGGTCGAGATACCGCCGCAGGCTTTCGCTCAGGTCCAGGTAATCCTGAATCCGGTCATAGATATCGAAAAGATTTTCAAATTTTCTGACACATTCCGTTTCATTCATATGCGGTATTTCCTTGGGTATCGATTTCCGGGTTCGCCGCAGAGAAACAGGGGGTATCATGCTTCTCTGCGGTGAAGAATCTAATGCGCCATCGCTTCCCTGGCACGGTCCGGGTCAGCCGCCGCCTTTTCCAGAATGGCCGCCACCTTCTCCTCCGGCAGCCATGTCACCGTTCCGGTTCCGACATCATACATCGCCCCCACGACTTTGGTTTTTCCTTCCCGGACGAGGTTCCGGGCCGCGGGACTTTCCATGAAGAGATCCTCGACGGTCTGCCATACATTCTCTTCAATGGCGTAGGGAATGATGTGCCAGCACCATATGCACTACCGGGCAGGTGTATGAGACATCTGCTGAGGGCGACAGTCAATCTTCTTTTATATATACAGCGGTTTTGACGGACTGGCAAGAAATTGTACCGGTCGGATTGAGGCAAGGTGGAAAAATCATAAAGTTCCGGAAAATGAGCCGCATCTCACTCCGCCTCTGTCCGCCATTTCTCCAGCATTCTCTTCATTTTCTTAAAATGAGATCCCTTCCAGTAGATTTTTCCGCAGTCCGTACATCGGAAAAACGCGTGGTAATATGTTGCCGTCCGGGGAAGAAGCTGCGACCGGATTTCCTCTTTTTCCACATGGGCAATGATCCCGTTACACGCCATGCAGCGGTGAAAGGGTTGGATCTGGTCCCGCAGATCAAACCGCCGGATCACCTCCCGCACCTGTTCTTCAGGATCGGTGGACCGGAGCCAGTAGCCGTGGGTAACGGCCCCGGTCTTGAGAATGCCGATGTCCCGGGTCAGGATAATCCGCTGTTCCGCCAGAGCGGTCCGGACGATTTCCGGATCATCATAATCGTTCCGGTAGGCGGTATCAAAACCGAGCATCCGGAGCCACCGGGCCAGTTTACCCAGATGAACATCCAGGATAAACTTCGTCTCCCGGAGCGGTTCCGCCCGCAGGCGCGTGACCGCTCCAATATCGAAACTTTCAAACACCGGATAGACAGACACCCGGTCCCCGGTCCGGAGATGGTGACCGAAACCGACCGATTCACCGTTGACAAGAATCAGATCCACTTCGGTATGGGGAACACCCTGGGCTTCGACGGCGTCCTTGACAGTGGGGGAACCATCAAAGGCATAGAGAATATCCCTCTTCCGGCGGTCCGGTGGAAGAAAGTCGTTCAGTTCTTCATAAAACCGGAATACAGCCATATTACGCCCGGTCACCATGCCTTCGCTTCTCCCTGACACTCACACCCGTCCCAGCATAATGCCTGAGTCATTGGGGGTATCCACGGGAATCCGCCGAATATCCGACGCACCGGCTTCGGAAAGCATCTCTCCCAGTTCCGCCTCTGAATAGGCACGGCCTCCGTCGGTTCCCAGAAGCATGTTCAGGGAAAAGAGGGCGGGAAAGACCGGTCCGTCCTTCTGATTGTTCAGGATAAACTCATGGATGATGATCAATCCGCCCGGTTCCAGAGCGGCGGCCACCTTCCCTAACATTTTCCGGCAATCCTCCGGTCTTTCGCCGTGAAGCACATGGGAAAGCCATGCCACATCATAGGTTCCCGGAATAGCATCTTCCAGAAAATCACCGGGCGCGAAATCGATCCGGTCCGACAGATCGAACCGGGCAATGGTCTTCCGTGCAAAGGGTTCTGTGGTGGGCAGGTCAAAGACTGTCGCCCGGAGTTCCGGATTCTGCCGGCAGAAGTGAATGGCATAGGTTCCGGGACCACCGCCCAGATCGAGGAAGTGCTTCTTTCCGGAGAGATCGATATGGGGAACAATGCGGGGCGCAGAATTCGTGGCAATGTTGAACATCCCCATCAGAAAGCTCTCCCGCGTCTGTTCATCACTGAACGAGGCACGGCTCCGGACCGGACCGCCGGAGAGAACCCCCTGATCCAGATTCGTCCAGGACGGCAGCAGATGATGGTGATGCATGATCATGAAGCCGATATATTTAGGGGATGTTCTGGAGAGAAACGTCTTTCCGGACGGGGTGTTGCCATAGGTTTCACCGGATTTGGCCAGAAGCTCCATCGAAACGAGGGCATCGCAGAGCCGGGAAACGGCGTCCGTATCGCCACTGATTTTTTCAGCCAGCGCCTCTGCCGTCATCCACTGATCGTCGATCGCGGTAAAGACATCCAGTTTCACCCCTGCATGGAGCGTGCAGGTTTTCCAGTAATATCCGGATAATTCAAGCAGTTGACCGGGATTCCACTCCTGTTCGTTCATGACATGCCTCCTTCTGGTGAATATGAAAAGCAGAACAGCGTCATCTTGCAGGATACTCTGTTTCTTCGGGTCTGAACATGATCCACATGATTGTAACGAGCTGCGGGACGGCATATCCACTTGCCGCGCAGCATGAGATACTCTTTCATAGAAAAAATATACAGGAGCGGTGAGGAATTGCAAGCGGGAAGAGACGATATTCCGTTTCCGGTTCCAAAAATTCCGGCAGAAGTGTTCCCTGCGGAATCACCTTTGTTTTGCAGGGGAAAAGGAGATGGTAATGCTGTCTGTAAGGGAAGTCAGATAGTCCAGCAGGGTTTCAATCAGAATAATGATCCCGGCCATTTCAAGGCTTTCTTCGATGGTCACTGCGCAGATATAAGGCCATACTGTCTTACTGTAATGATCAGCATACCATCCGCCAATCATTTCCATGCCAATCGTGCCTAAAAGATAGACAATTCCGGCAAGCAGAAACCGATGGCGGAAATACGGCTGAAGACGGAAAAAAAAACGCCCGTAAAGCAGCACAAATGCAATCACAAAGATGCTGTATGGGATAATCCAGGAATAGTAAAAAATGCCACCGGTATTAAGAAATTCTTTGAGTTTATTGAAATACTCATGAATGGAAATAAATTCATCCGCAGAAGCAAACAGAAATATAATACTCAATCCAAGCCATGAAAAATAAGAGGAATTATCGAGCGGCTTCTGAAATATCGCAATCAGGGCAAATAGTACGGCGGAAAACAGAAGGATTACTGTAGAAAAAAAGGTAGGGAAATTCCGTTCCTTGTCGAGGTTGAACAAGTCGGTGACGAAATAGGAAAATGGTTCTCCAATCAGAAAGTTGACTCCCATGATGAGCGAATGGATCAGAACCAGCATGGCCATGATCAGCCACAGAATCCGGCCCAGCCTGGCAGGATCCAGGTTCAGTTCCGTGCCGGTATACGTCGGTCTTCCCGTATTCAAAGCAATGGAATTTTTTTTCATGTCAGTCAGCACGCTGTTTCAGAATCCGGATATGATGTTGACAGATTTCCCATGCGAAGAAAAACAGAAACAGATTCGCCCAGGTCTTGGCCAGATCCT
>JBEPXL010000453.1:0-3757 GCA_041641935.1 Desulfobacteraceae bacterium
TCTGTGAAATCTATACGGACGTGGACGGTATCTACACGGCCGATCCGAATATTGTTCCCAGAGCCCGGAAAATGAAGAATGTTTCCTTTGAAGAAATGCTCGAAATGGCCAGTCTGGGGGCAAAGGTGCTCCAGATCCGGTCCGTCGAGTTTGCCAAGAAATTCAATGTTCCGGTCCATGTCCGGTCATCCTTTTGTGAAGAGGAGGGTACAATGGTGGTCAATGAAGATGCTGATATGGAACGTCTGGTGGTGTCGGGAATCACCAGCAGCAAAAACGAGGCCCGGGTTACCGTCAAGGGCGTACCGGACCAGCCGGGGGTTGCGGCCAAGGTGCTGACTCCCATTGCCGAGGCGGGGATCAATGTCGATATGATTGTGCAGTCGTCGCCCTCCAACGGAAAAAACGATATCGCCTTTACGGTTCCCAAGACCGACCTTAAAATGTCCATGAAGATCGCCCGGCAGATCGCCGACGAGATCGGGGCCGAGGAGGTGCTGGGGGATGATGACGTGGCCAAGGTGTCGGTGGTGGGGGTCGGCATGAAAAGCCACGCCGGTGTCGCCTCGAAAATGTTTTCGGCGCTGGCGGCGGAAAATATCAACATCCGCATGATCACCACCTCGGAAATCCGGATATCCTGTGTCATTACCGAACGCTACACCGAACTGGCGGTCCGGGCGCTGCATTCGGCCTTCGATCTGGACCAGCCGGCCTGACGGAACCGGTGAAAGGGTTCCGGCCGGAGCAGATGACAGCGGTCCTCTTTGCTGCGCTGATCCTGTCGGCGCTTTTGCTCTGGCGCGGCTGCCATCCCTTCTGACACCTGCGGCGGCTGCCTGTACCGGGCGTCCTGCCGTTTTCCGGTGAACATCCTTTTCCTGCCGCACACCGGCAGTGCCGGTTTATTCCGCCTTTTCCATTGACACTTTCGATTCATGTGACTATGTTTATTTCAATATCCAATCTAATATTGTAAGGAGGTCGAGTCTGTTATGACAGAAGAAAAAGTACTGGAAGTTACCCCTTCGGCGACAGAGCAGATCAAGGAGTACTTCAAGGGAAGAGACGTTTCGCCGATCCGGGTATTCCTTAACGAAGGCGGATGAGGCGGCCCATCACTTGCATTGGCTCTGGATGAGCCAAAAGAAAACGATGAGAAGTTTGACGTCGACGGGTTCACTTATCTGATCGATAAAGATTTTCTGGAAAGAGTAAAGCCGATTCATGTGGATTTTCAGCGGTTCGGGTTCAAACTGAGCTGCGGCATGGATTTCGGTGCGGCCGGCGGATGTTCTTCGTGCGGCACTTCCGGCTCCTGCGGCTGACGCTTTTTTCCTAAAACGTCAGAGGGCGATACAGCGGATGATGGTCTGCTGTATCGCCCTTTTTTATTTCTGCGGACCGGTTGACTGTTTTCTGCGGACGTGGTACATCTCGGACTGAAACGGGATTATAGCCTAAACTCAACCAATTCAACTACTTGCGAGGAAACGGTATGGCTCTTGTGGAATATGCGCTGGACGGGACGGTTGCGGTTGTGACGATGACGGACGGGGAAAACCGGTTCAATCCCGAGTTTCTGAATGCCTTTCTGGACATCCTCGATACCATCGAGACGGAGACGGATGCCCGTTCCCTGGTGGTGACCTCGGCCCATGAAAAGATATTCTCCAACGGTATCGATCTGGAGTGGCTGAGTCCGGTGATTCAAAAGGGCGACATGGCGGCGGCCAAGGAATTTTTCTATCTGATGAACCGGCTGTTCAAGCGGACCCTGACCAGTCCCGTGATCACCGCGGCGGCCATCTCCGGCCATGCATTTGCCGGCGGGGCGATCTGGAGTTGTGCCTTCGATTTCCGGTTCATGCGGTCCGACCGCGGTTTTTTCTGCTTCCCGGAGGTCGATCTGGGGATTCCGTTTCTGCCGGGAATGCTGGCGCTCTTGAAAAAAGCCATTCCGATGTATAAATTGGAAGAGATGCATCATACCGGTGTCCGCCTGACCGCTGCGGAATGTCAGCAGCATCATATCATCCGCAAAGCCTGTGACCAGGAAACCCTTTTACAGGAAACAGTTGAATTTGTCACTCCCTTCACCAAGAAACGGGCGGTGCTGAAGGAGATGAAAGAACGGCTGTACCGGGATATTGTTCATGCCATTGATGTGGCGGATGTCCCGCTGATTGAGTCGGAGCGGTTTCATATCGGGTAGTCGAGCGCAGAAACGAATCGATTTCAGGAAGGGGGAAGCGCGATGAAGATATTTGTCACCGGCGGCACCGGCTTTGTGGGAACCCACCTGTCCCGGCGGCTTCTGGCGCTGGGGCATACCGTAATCGCCACCGGCACACGGCCCGAGCAGACGGCAGTCGACCATGACGATTTCTACTATATTTCGGCAGACACCACCCGGGAGGGGCTGTGGCAGGATACGCTCGGCGAGGTCGACGCGGCGGTCAATCTGGCGGGACGCTCCATCTTCAGCTACTGGACCGAGGGCTACAAGCAGGAGATGTATGACAGCCGCATCCGGACGACCCGGCATCTGGTGGACGCCCTTCCCGAAGACCGGCCGGTGGTACTGGTCAGCACGTCTGCCGTCGGATACTACGGCAGCCGGGGTGATACGGTTCTGACAGAAAATTCGCCGCCGGGGGATGATTTTCTCGCCCGCCTGGGCCGGGACTGGGAAGCCGAGGCCATGCGGGCCGGAAAGAAGGGCGCGCGGGTGGTCATCTCCCGTTTCGGCATCGTACTGGGACCGGACGGCGGGGCCATGAAGCAGATGCTGCCGATCTTCCGCTTCGGCCTGGGCGGGGCACTGGGCAGCGGCAGTCAGTGGTTTCCCTGGATCCATATCGATGATCTGGTCGCCGCCATTGTCTTTGCCATCGACAATGAAGAGCTGAAAGGCCCGGCCAACTATACAGCGCCGACCCCGGTCCGGAACCGGGTATTTGTGCGGCAGCTGGGAGATGTACTCGACCGGCCCGCCTTCATGCCGGCCCCTGCCTTCATGATCCGGATGGTCATGGGAGAACTGGGGGAAGCCCTGCTGGCCAGTACCCGTGCGGTTCCGGAACGGCTGAAGGAAAGCGGATTTTCGTTTACCTATCCGGAGGTAAGACCTGCCCTGGAACATATCGTGGCCCACGCATAACCGGAGAAACAGCATATGGCGATCGTGACGGTGGCAGCCGTCCTTCTGACGGTACTGACGGGGCTGGTATTCTGGTTTGTTCTCCGGAGCAGTGAGACGGGAGAACGCCCGCCGGAAACCGAATCCGGCGACGGTGAAATCTCCTATATCTGCCCCCATTGCAATGACCAGGACTGTGCCTGCTACAGCGATAAAGATTCCTCCCGCTGAGGGAATTTACACCCGGGATGTACATCAGAACCCATTCCGAAACCTTTTAACCGGTGTGCCGGTACGGGCTCACCGCGAGGGCGTCAGAAACGTCGGCGGATTTCTTCTGACGCCTGTTCTGCTTTATGATGGACATATGATACTGCAACCGATGCGATGGTTTGTTCTGCTTTCCGTTCTGATGACAGTCATGATCTCCGGGGGATGCGCCTCGGAACCCAAAGTGCCCGCCGGCCCCGAAGACCTTCTGATACGTCAGGTCTATCCGGTGCCGGGCTTTTCGGGGGAAGAACTCTTCGAAGGGGCCAAAGGCTGGATGGCGACGTCCTTTTCCCGCTCTCTGGATGTGATCCGGTATGCCAACCGGCAGGAAGGGACCATCAT
>JBEPXL010000454.1:0-3757 GCA_041641935.1 Desulfobacteraceae bacterium
TAGTAGTTATATGCTTCGTGAGTATTGCCATCAGTATCTGTGACTTCAATTCGGTATAATCCTGTTTTTAAAGGAGTATCATGAAACTCCACATAGTATTCACCGCTGAATGTTACAAAATCGTCGTATTCCCATTTTCCTGAATCAGAAATGTATCTTCCATTCAGGGAACGATATGGTTCTGAATCTACCTCAAGCGGTGTGATTTCAATTCCATCCGGATCGTATAATTTAACTGATGATACAATATTATCAGCTATGGTTTCATTGTTTTCATTCTGCATCGTAAAGCCAGTCCATCTCCTTGTACTTCCATCTTCATGCTCTGCATGAACAATGTAGTTGTTCCACCAGTATAGTTTCTTCAGGACAAGCGGTTCATCATCTGTAATCACTTTTATATTGGAGCGATAACGCCAGTTTGGGCAATCATCTTCTTCTTCAAGATAGAATGTGCTTCCATTAACGCCGCTGGGCAGAACGAGCAAAAAGGTTTGAAAACTATTGCCACCCCACATGTTAATTCTGTCAATTTCATTCATATTTGCATCAAGTATTTTCAAGGTTGTGTTGCCACAAAATGCAACGCCCTGAAGGATGATTTCTTTCAGGTTGACGGTTGCAGGGAATTCTATCCGATAACGGTAGGTCAAATATTGGCCGGTATCTATCTCTGTGCCTTTGAACATGACAGAGTGCCCGGAGAACGGTCCTGTTGGATCGTCTGTTTCTGAAGTAAATCCCTCAATGGAAGTATTGGCGTCATACGTTCCAGACCCTCCTTCATATGTTACAGTCATCGCTGATAAGGCAGCAGGCAGGAAGAAAATGACAAGAAGGAACGGAATACATACCAGACCAGAAAATCTAAACTTTTTCATAATCAAATACTCCTCTTGGGTGATAGGTTTATGCTGGTGCCGATCGCTCTGACGATCATTATCAAGCAGCTTTTTCCTTCTCGGATACGGCATGCACCACCCGCTGCGGAAACGGAATCGATATCCCGGTCCGGTTCAGTGCCTTGTACACAGCGAGGTTGGTTTCATACAGGGTCTGGAAGTACTGCCGGGTGGGAACCCAGTAGCGCATTCCGATGTTGACCGATGAGTCGCCGAACTCCTGGATGCCGATCTGGGGTTCCGGTTCCGGGACCACGTTGGGGTTCTGTTCCAGGGCTTCCCTGATTACGGCGATAGCCTGTTCGGGATCATCGTCATAGGAAATGCCGACCACCGCTTCCACGACCTTGTTTTCAAAGGAGTTGATAATGATATCGCCGACGATCATCTTGTTGGGAATCGTGATCTGTTCGCCGTCTTCGTTGGTGAGGATGGTCGCGGCGAGTTTGATTTCTTCCACAACGCCATTGACGCCTTCGAGGCGGATGGTGTTGCCCACCACGAAGGGGCGGGTCAGGATGATGATCAGGCCGGCGCTGTAGTTGGAAAGGGGCCCCTGCAGCGCGAAACTGGCACCGAAGGCGATCGCACCGAGGGCAGCGATAAACGGCGCCATGGAAATGCCGAATTTGCCCAGGGCGATGATCAGGACAAAGCAGAGAACGATGATCTTGACGACACTGCCGAGGAATCGGGTCAGGGTAATATCCAGCCCTTTTTTCTCGCAGAATCCCATGACCATCCGGGACAGCCACCGGGCCACAATGAATCCGATGATCAGGATGATGATGGCGCCGATGATCTGCAGTCCGTATTCTACGGCAAATTCAATGGCGACTTCGTAAAACTGTCCGAGGGCCAGGATTTCTTCGGGCATGGTACTGTCCTTTCGTTTTTCTGAATTACAAACACGCCCGGTCGAACGGGACCGGGGTCTGTTCTATGCCTGTTTGGTATAAAGTTCGGGATAATGCTTTCTGGCACATTCCGGGCAAAGGCTGTGGCTGAACCGGGCGTCCGAATGATTGCTGATATACTCTTCAACTCTCTGCCAATTGTCACCTTCATTCCGGATCATCTTGCAGAAACTGCAGATCGGCAGAATTCCCTCCAGTTGTTTCACCTTGTGCAGTGCTTCCTGCAGTTCCGTAATCAGCATCTCCCGTTCCGCCTCGATCTGCTTGCGGTCCGTGATATCCAAAAATACTGAATGGATGGCGGGGCGATTTTCGAACTGGGAAATATGGGAGGTGATGGATACCCAGAATGCCTGCCCCGACTGTTTTTTGAGTTGTGTTTCAAAGTCATTCACATAGCCATGTTCTGACAGCTTCCGCAGGAGTTGCTCCCGGTCATGCGGATCAACATATAAATCCAGTGCGTTGACATGGTTCACTTCTTCCGGCGACGTTTCAAAAAGAAGCGCGGTCTTATGATTTGTATAGCGTATGTGAGCGGATTCAAGGTCTATGACGGCAACCGCCATCGGCGCGTTGTCCGTCAGTAACCGATAGCGGGCTTCGCTGCTCAAAAGGGCTTTTTCAGTCTGAATCCGTTCAGAAATTTCGGCTTGCAGCCGGTTATTGGTTTCCATGAGGGCGGCGGAGCGTTCCTGTACCTGGGTTTCCAGGCCGGCATTGAGCCGGCTCAGGGCCTGCCGTGTGTTGTTCAACTGCCGGTTCAGACCTGTCAGGATGATGACCACCAGTGTCAGCAGTACAAAACCTGTGGCGATGACGATGATCTGGGGCCGGTGAAGTTCCCATAAAGAATATTGCCGGTTTTTAGTGATACTGTTCGGCGGCAGCGCGGAAAGGGGAATGTCCCAGCGCTGCAGAGCGATATGATCAAAGATGAACCGATTGCCCTGATCTGTGGTCACCGGAATATTGCTCACCGGTTCGCCGCGCAGGACACGGATTGCCTGCCGGGCGGCATGGCGGGCCTGTTCTTCGATGCTGAACATATAGCCGCCGATCGTGCCGGTGCCGATAAACTGATCGTAGCCGCTGATAACCGGAACGGCAGATACAGCGGTCAGTTCCCGCAGCACGTCAATGGGACGAAACGCGTTTCCGGCAGCGTCTTCAAACATCAGGTGGTACAGAACGACAGCGTTTTCCGGAAGCGCTGCGACCCGGCGTTTGATTTCGGTCAGCGGCAAGCGGGACAGGTCTGTCAGCTTTACCGTTGCGTTCAGATGTTGTTTCAAATCGTCAATGGCGGAAACATCTTCCTGGTCAGCGTTTCCTGTTCCATACACCAGTACGGTTTCAGTGACGGAAGGACGCGTCTTCAGTATCCAGTTCACGGACGGTTTGTGGTCGATTGTGGAACTGATACCGGTAAAAAATGATGGCAGGCGATAGCGGGAAAGGTGCTTGTCCATGATATCAAAGAAAATCACCGGTACATCGGGCAGAATCAAGGCATGGTTGTTCAGCCAGAAACGGAGGGCCAGTTCACCGACAACGATGACAATGTCGATGCGCTGGCCGCTGTATTTGGTAAGGAATAGACGCAGAAGCTGCTGACGGTAGGGCTGGTCCGAAAAACGGCTGAAGTCCAGATATTCACTGAAGAGTTCAACCTTCAGATCCGTGACACCGGCCAGTTCTTTCTTTATGCTCTGTTCGGCCAGCATTGTCTGGGGCAGATGAGACTGATAGGGAAACAGCAGCAGGATTTTTTTGCGGAGCGGTGAAGGTGTGGCAGGCTGGATTACGATGGGAATTCTAAGGTTCTCCCTGTCCGATTTCAGCGCTGGCACCTGTTCCTGTGCGGTGACCGGAACCGGCAATACAGTCAGGAGAGTCGCCAGCAGAAATGATGGAAGGGACATCTTCATTGCTTGT
>JBEPXL010000455.1:0-3752 GCA_041641935.1 Desulfobacteraceae bacterium
TTGTTCCACCTCGAATTTCCGGTGACAGGCGGCGGTATGTCCTTCCTTTACCGGTTCCAGAACCGGTTCCTCGATCCGGCATCGCTCGATGACAAACGGGCACCGGGTATGAAACCGGCAGCCGTCGGGCGGTGAAACGGGGGAGGGGACATCCCCGGAAAGGATCATCCGCCGGGCCGGGCGTTCGGGATCAGGAACCGGAATGGCCGACAGAAGCGCACGGGTATAGGGATGAAATGACGCCCGGAACACCTCCTTCGTTTCGCCCACTTCCACAATCTTCCCCAGATACATCACCGCCATCCGGTCACTGATGTAGCGGACCACCAGCAGATGGTGGGTCACAAACAGATAGGTGAGGCCGAGCTGTTCCTTGAGCTTCCGGAGCAGGTTCAGGATCTGGGCCTGCACCGACACATCCAGGGCCGATGTCGGTTCGTCCAGCACAATGAATTCCGGTTCCGCCGCAATGGCCCGGGCCACGGCGATACGCTGGCGCTGTCCACCGGAAAATTCATGGGGATACCGGAGCAGGTGATCCCTTGTCAGTCCCACACGCCCGAGCATCTCCACAATCCGTTCTTCCATCTCCCGTCCGCCGGTCCGTTTTTCCTTCGCACGGATCGGTTCAGCGACAATGTTTTTGACCAGCATCCGGGGATTGAGGGAGGCCGTCGGATCCTGAAAGACCATCTGGAGCTTCGTCCGGATTCCCTTTCGTTTCAGCGCCCGTTTGCTCAGTCCCGTAATATCAATGCCGTTCTCCGAACCATTTTTCTCTGCGCCGCCTCCCGGATAATAGCGAATCGTTCCCCCCGTTGGTTCATACAGCCGCAGCAAGGTCTTCCCGGTCGTGGTCTTGCCGCAGCCCGATTCCCCCACCAGACCGAGACATTCTCCCCGGAAAATATCCAGATCGACGCCGTCCACCGCCCGGACCGCGCCCTTCGCCCGACCCGTCAGGCCGCCGGTGACCGGATAATGGAGGGTCAGATTCCGGATCTTTAGCAATCTGCTGCTCATTTCTTCACCGGAAAGTAGCAGGCCAGCCAGTGATCCGGCGCAATCTCGCGCATCTTCGGGAATTTTTCCCGGCAGGGGGCGCCGGCATTGGGGCAGCGGGGATGAAACCGGCATCCCGGCGGCGGGTCCACGAGGTTGGGGACATTCCCGGGAATGCTGTTCAGTTCTCCCTCCTGCACTTCCCGGGGAATGGCATCCAGCAACGCGCGGGTGTAGGGGTGGCGGGGATTGCGGAACAGTTCTTTCACGTCTGCGGTTTCACAGAGATTGCCCGCGTACATCACCCCGGTACGGTCGCAGGTTTCGGCAACCACCCCCAGATCATGGGTGATCAGCAGCACCGAAGTGATTTCCGTCTCTTTCAGCCGTTTCAGCAGTTCCAGAATCTGGGCCTGCACCGTCACATCCAGATTGGAGGTGGCCTCGTCCGCGATCAGCAGCACCGGACTGCACGCAAGCGCCATTGCGATCACGATCCGCTGTTTCATTCCGCCGGAAAGATTGTGGGGATACCGGTGCACCACTTCTTCGGGATTGGAAATGCCGAGTTTCCGGATCATGTCAACGGAACGGTTCAGCGCCTCCCGCAGCAACCGGCGGCGCCACCGGTTCAGCAGGGGAATCCGGTCCAGTACCCGGAGGAGGAAATCATCGGGATTTCGTGCGGCGCGCCGGTAGACCGCCTGCTGTAACCGCCGGAGCGGCTGCGGGAACCCTTTTTCCGCCGTTTCCGATGCCAGATCATTCAGGATGGTTTCACACATCTCCCGCTTCCGGTGAAACAGATAGCTCTCGGCCACCTGTTCACCGACACACATGATCGGATTCAGGGCCGCGTTGGGTTCCTGAAAAATCATGGAAATCTGTTCCCCCCGGAATGTCTGCATGTACTGCTCTGACTGCCGGAGCAGGTCCACCTCTGTTTTCTCATCCGGATAGAACAGGATTTTACCCCCTTCAATCCGCCCAGGCGGCTGGACAAGCCGCATCAGGGACCGGACAAAGACGCTCTTGCCGCATCCCGATTCGCCCACCAGTCCGAATGTGACGCCCCGGTCAATGGAAAGGGAAATGCCGTTGAGGGCTTTTACGATGCCTTCATAGGTGTAAAAACTGGTGAAGAGGTTATGTGTTTCGATGATGGGGGGATTTGTCACTGCACCATGATTCATTATAATTGACGCCATCTCAAACCAGCATTTCATTCAGTCCGAAATGAGAAGCAGTGTTGAGTATCACTTTGTCCGATGCAATAAACAGCTTCAGTGGCGTAACTTCTGAAAAAACAAGAGCAGCGGCCAGTTGAAGTGAATCAAGCGTTCTCAGTCCTCTGTTCAATCCAGCCGTTTTTAACAGCTCAGAGGCCCTTTTCTTGATCTGGTCTTCCGTCTTGATGATATTGAAATGAACTATATCTCCCTCAAAAGCCCGTATTGCCTCATGAAAAGTCGGAACATCAATCTCTCTGGTTCTGACTTTCTTGGAAAATGCTGAAATCATTTCAATAACAGTAATATCAGAAATCACGATTACCGGGGATTCACGATTGATAAGTTCACTGAGTTCCGCGGTTCCGTTTTCTTCATGATACAGCTTCACGAGCGCGCTGGTGTCAAGGAAAAAATACGGAGTCATATTCTGTCTTTTCTCGATGTCACAATTTCACTGCTCATCTCTCCCCCGACACCCTTTAAAAGTTTCCTGACCTTTTCAAAAGAATAGCTTTTTACCGGTTGATCCGGTTCCTCCTGCATTTCAACCGTAATTTTTACGATCTGATCCGGTTTCAGCAGCATCTGATCTCTGATTTCCGGGGGGAGTACAATACTGCCGTTTTCTGAAATACTTGCATGGAACTCTATGCTTTTCACTGGTGTTTCCTCCTGTCCATCAGGAAAACAGACAGATTTTGCCGGGAAAATCAGACATCAATACTTCCCGCTGAAACTTCCGGCAGTGATCACTCATGATTATACATCTCGAAATAGTTTCTGATGGATATGTTTGTTGTTTCTCTTTTCTGTTCTACCGCCGCCGCTCCCGGGGATCAAACGCATCCCGCAGGGCGTCGCCGATGAGGTTCCAGGCCAGCACAAAAAGGATGATACAACCGCCGGGGATCACGATGGTATACCAGAATTTGAGGGGATCATCCGGCGGGCCCACGATATAGTTCCGCGCCAGAGCCACCATCTGGCCCCAGTCGGCATATCCCTTTGGCGCGCCCAGCCCCACAAAACTCAGAAACGAGGCCGTAATCACCATCGATCCCATGTCCATGGAGGCGATCACCAGCACCGGGAAGATGGCGTTGGGCAGTATATGGCGGAACATGATCTTCACATCCGTAACCCCCATCAGCCGGGCGGCCTGTACATAATCCTGGTCCCGCAGCGTCAGGATTCCCGACCGCATCACCCGGACATAGTTCCGCCAGGCCACCATCGCCAGGGCGATCATGATGTTTTCCAGTCCCCGGCCGAATGCGACCACGATGGCCATGGCCAGCACAAGGGTCGGGATGGCAAAGACGACATCCACAAACCGCATGATCAGTTCGTCCAGCATACCGCCGTAGTAGCCCGCGATGATCCCCAGGGTAATCCCCGCCAGCGCCGCGATCCCCACAACGAAGAGCCCGATCTTGAACGCCGTCCGCGTTCCCCAGACCGCACCGTAGTAAATGTCGTACTGCCCCGAGGTAGTTCCGAAAATATGCTGTTCTCCCG
>JBEPXL010000456.1:0-3731 GCA_041641935.1 Desulfobacteraceae bacterium
CCATCGGTGATGACGATAATCCGGACATCCTGTTCCGGCCAGTTGTTCAGAATCTCTGCAAACCGCCCTTTGAACCGTTCCGACAGAAACAGCCCCTGGGGCCGCTGAAAAATGTGGGAATAGACCTGACAGGCCCGGCCCACCGTCGGGGTATAGATGATGGGCATCATCTCCTCCAGATTATCGAGAACAATCCGGTCGAAAAGGGTCCGGTCCCGTTCCAGGAGTGTCATCATGAAAATATACTTCTCCATATCGCTCGGTTTCTTCCGGAAGTTCTCCATGGTACGGGCGATCTGTTCTTCCATTGTATTGAAGCCGGGGGGAAGGAGCCCCTCCAGACCCAGCGCTTTCCGCTCGGCTTCGGTAAAGGATATCCCCTTGTTCTGGAAGGGTTCCTGGAGAATTTCATATCCGGCGGGACAGTCCGGCCGGGGATCACAGACACGGGGATCCTGGACACTCATGGGCATTGCTCCTTTCCAAGTCGGAAAATCTTGCGGGGGAAGTTGTGCCGGTTGCGAAAAATAGAACCAGGGTACAACCGGCAATATAGTTGTAGTGCTTCAGCCGTAGTTTTTCAACTCCAAAATCGGCGGAAACAGAGGGATTTCAGGCAACACAGGGGAATAGAGGGGAAATGTTCCCGGTGGAAAAACCGAATCGGCTCTTTTCCACCGGGACTGTTCAGAAATGAAAACTGATTTCGGCCTGATGAAGATTCAGGCTGGAATTGCTGCCGTAGATATGGCCGTTGGACATGTGATAGTAGCGGTAACCGATACTCACATATTCCACCGGATGGTACATCAGACCCGCGTGGAACCGGAAGAAGACCGGGCCGCCGAAATCAATATCGCCGAGCATGGGATCCCCCAGAAGCCCGATTCCCCCGCCGGTGGACGCGGTAAACCGTTTTTCCGGCGTATCCAGCAGAAGATCAGGACCGATGGAGACGATGCCGCTTGCCTCTCCTTTGCCCCTGATCACGCCAAATGTTGCTTCCGCACGGGTTCTCAGTTTCCATCCCGCATCCCAGCGCCAGGTCCAGGGCAGCGGTTTGCTGGTGAACATTTCATACTGGTAAACATCATATTTACTGGTATTTCTGGCATTTATTGCTGCCCGAACGCCGACGGAAAACGGGAACAGGTCATTTTCTTCCCCGTAAGCCGGAATAATCGGATGAAGAAAAAAAATGAACAGAAGAAGAAAACCAACAAACGCCCTGATTTCACAGCAAATCTCTTGCATGCTCTTTCTCACTTTCAGTCGCGGTAAGCGTCAGTTGATCCCAGGCAAATTTATCTTAGACACAGAAATGAGCCTTCGTCAATTATTTATCCGGTTTTTACCAGAGACCGGAAAATCAATGACTTCTGCATTGACTTTTCCGTTATGGGACCAGTATAGTTGAAGAATCATCAACAGCATGGGGAAGAGGAACGGCATGAACAAGAGAACGGATGAGGGCAGTATAACAGCGCAGCAGATGGAATTTGATTTTCCCCTTCGCGCCACCTTTCACACCATTCGGTATCGCATACAGCTTGCATTGAATTTTTCTCCCGCCTGCGGAAATCTGCAAGGCGTGAAGGAACAGTTGTGTCTTTTCTCCGGAGAGGTGCTGCCGGAAGCGGAGAATGATCTGGAAGGGAGCCGTTGATGCAGTCGGTGGAATGGTTCGTTCAGCTCAACCCGATTCTTCAGGCACTGCTGGCAACGCTTTTTACCTGGTTCCTGACCGCCCTGGGGGCAAGCCTGGTCTTTTTTTTCCGGGAGATCAAGCGGGAGGTTCTGGACGCCATGCTCGGATTTGCGGCCGGTGTCATGATCGCCGCCAGTTTCTGGTCCCTTCTCGCACCGGCCATAGAAATGGCCGAAGACGGTCCGGTTCCCACATGGGTTCCGGCGGTCGTCGGTTTTCTCATGGGGGGGATATTTCTCTGGGGAGTCGACAAGGTGCTTCCCCATCTTCATCTCGGATTTCCCCGGGAAGAGGCCGAAGGGATTCCCACCAACTGGCGCAGAAGTGTTCTTCTGGTTCTTGCCATTACCCTCCACAACATTCCTGAAGGACTTGCGGTCGGTGTCGCCTTCGGCGCCGTCGCGGTATCGGATATCTCTTCCGCATCCCTTGCGGGCGCCGTGGCACTGGCGTTCGGTATCGGCATTCAGAATTTTCCGGAAGGGACCGCTGTGTCCGTCCCCCTGCGCCGGGAGGGCATGAGCCGGGGCAAGGCGTTCTGGTACGGGCAACTGTCCGGTGCGGTGGAACCCGTGGCCGGGGTGGCCGGCGCGGCGGCAGTACTGATGATCCGGCCCATACTTCCCTATGCACTCGCCTTTGCGGCCGGCGCCATGATTTTTGTCGTGGTGGAGGAACTGATTCCGGAGTCACAGATTGAAGGAAATACCGACATTGCCACAATGGGCACTATGGCCGGGTTTGCGGTGATGATGGCACTGGATGTTGCTTTGGGGTGATCGTAAATGTAACACAGGCGACCTCCTGATCCGTCATTGCGGCAACCCTTTTCCGTACATCAAAAAGAGGAGGTTCGTTATGAAGAAATGTCTGTTGATCTTTGCTGTAATTTTCAGTCTTGCCTGTGTACCCGCAGCTTCGGCGCAGCTGCAGATCGATCCCATTATTGACTTTCCCGCCAATCCGACAATTCCCATTGATGTGATCCAGATCCCGGACCTGAATCTGTCTCCGATTCTGACGCAGACACTGACGGTGCATATCGAGGGATCGGGGGAAGTGGTCAGTTCGCCTGAAGGACTGGTCTGCTCCTCTGAAGGATTAAGCGGAGATACGACCTGTACCCATGATTTTCCGATTGGAACCGTCGTTGCGCTGACGGCGACGTCCATTGACGGTGAATCGTTTACCTCCCAGTTTATCGAGTGGGAGGGAGACTGCAGCGGTTCGGGAGCCTGTCCGCTGATCATGAACAATGACAGGGAAGTAACGGCCCGTTTCGGTGCATTGGGAATTCCGGTATTTGCGCTGCCCGCCCCGGACAGCCAGAATACCTATTTCTATCATCCCACAGAAACACCTGTGAAAAGTCCCGATCCGAGTCTGTGTCAGCCGGTGGGGATCGGCGCCAGTTATTATTCGGAAGGCATCAATCTGAATGTGGGGCTGCCGCCGTTTGGTGAAGCGGTGGATGTCTATCTGGCGATTCAGCCGCCGGACAGCGAACCGCTGCTGCTCAATGCAGACAGTACAACACTGACGCCCCTGTCAAACGGTGTCGTCGCCTGGAAGACGGATTCCAGTTATGAAAATATCGATGAACTCCTGTTCGGCAATATTCCGCTGACCTTCCTGAACAGCGGAACCTACCAGTTGTACCTGATGGTGACCCCGACCGGTTCCATGTCGGAATACTACCTCTGGCGGAGTTACTTTGTAATTCTGGAGTAAGGTGAAAGCCAGCCTGCACAGTTCATCAGTAATGTCATAATCCGAAGGGCAGGCCCTTGTGCCTGCCCTTACCGGAGCAATCCTGTCGCCGGATTCATTTGCGTGAATCCGGCGACGATTACTCTGTTACTTCAACAAGTCCCACCTGTTTCAGCAGTTCCTTCCTGCGGCAGCGGAGGGTTTTATCTTCAGGCTGATTTTCGATCCGCCTGGACAGGGCCGCAAAGGCATCATACCAGATACCGGCCCGTGCGTAGATCGCAGCCTTCCGTTCTTCGGGTAAATTTTCATA
>JBEPXL010000457.1:0-3727 GCA_041641935.1 Desulfobacteraceae bacterium
CTTCCCGTGTGATATAGCCTTCTTCGACCATCCGCTGGAGGACATACTCCTGCCGTTCCCTGGCCCGCTCCGGATGCTTGTAGGGGGAATACCGGCTGGGGGCCTGGGGGAGACCGGCCAGCACCGCGCTTTCGGCCAGGGTCAGATCGGCTACGGGTTTTCCGAAGTAGTTTCCTGCAGCCGCAGCCACGCCGTAGGCGCCATGCCCCAGATAAATCTGGTTGAGATAGAGGTAGAGAATATCCTCTTTTTCAAATTTCTGGTCGATCCGGTAGGCCAGGATCGCTTCCCGGATTTTGCGGGTATAGCTCCGCTCCGGTGTCAGCAGAAAGGATTTGGTCACCTGCTGGGTTATGGTGCTGCCTCCCTGGACGATCGTACGGGCTTCGAGATTCTTGAAAAACGCCCGGGTGATGCTGACCAGATCGACCCCTTCGTGCTCCCAGAACCGGTCATCTTCGGCGGCCACAAATGCATTGATCAGGGTCCGGGGAATTTCGGGCAGCGGCACCACAATCCGTCGCTCCCTGTAAAATTCACCGATCTTCTGCAGATCATCCGAATAGACGGTTGTGATCACCGGCGGGCGGTAGTCGGCCAGGGAATCGATCTGGGGGAGGTTTTCGCTGAAATGCTGGTAGAGCATCCACGCGCCGACCCCGGCGGAAACCACAAGGACGAGAAAGAGAGCGGAGAACCAGAGAAAGAGTTTTCCGATCAGGCCCATCCGTTTTCCGGCGGGCGGCGGTGTTTTTCGTATTTTTCTTTTTGTTCTGAACATTTACATTAGACCCTTTTCATTTCACGGTAAGCACATTTTTCTTGCTACCAGATATTCCCCCGTTAGGCAAGAGAGCTTGGCGGAAAAATGATTTGACTTTACCGGCGATAGACGTTACTCAACCAGATTTCAGCTTACAAGGCGACGGCTGTTCCCGTATCTCCTGTTTCCGGTGCAGGGAACACCTTCGCCTGTCATCGTTTCAGAAAGGAAGACAATCTGTATGGTACAACTCAATTTCGACAAAATGGGTGGTCTGGTTCCCGCCGTCACCCAGGATTATGAAACCGGCGAGGTTCTCATGCTCGCCTTTATGAATCCGGAGGCATGGGAGCATACACTTTCCACCGGGCTGGCCACCTACTACAGCCGATCACGGGATACCCTCTGGGTCAAGGGAAAAACATCCGGGCATGTACAAAAGGTAAAAGAAATCCGGATCGACTGCGATGATGACACCGTTGTTCTCAAGGTGGAACAGATCGGCGGTGCCGCCTGTCATACCGGACACCGGAGCTGTTTTTACCGGATTGTCGAGAACGGAGAAGCAAAGACTGTGGAAACCCCGGTATTTGATCCTACGGAGGTATACAAAAAATGACAGAAAAACTCAAGCTGGGTGTTCCGAAAGGAAGCCTGCAGAATGCCACCATTGAACTCTTCAAACGCTCCGGCTGGAAAATCAACGTCAACGGCCGGAGCTATTTCCCGGAAATCAACGATGACGATATCGACTGCGCCATCTGCCGCGCCCAGGAAATGTCGCGCTACGTCGAAAACGGAACGCTGGATGCGGGGCTGACCGGCAGGGACTGGATCGCGGAAAACAGCTCCGATGTTCATGTCGTGGTCGATCTGGTCTACTCCAAGGTGAGCGCCCGGCCCGCCCGGTGGGTGCTGGCCGTCCCCTATGATTCCCCGGTCAGGAAACTGGAAGATCTCCAGGGCAGAAAGATCGCCACGGAACTGGTGGAATTCACCAGGCGGTACTTCGCCGAGCGTAAAATTGACGTCCAGGTCGAGTTCTCCTGGGGCGCCACCGAAGCCAAGGTCGTCTCCGGGCTGGCCGACGCCATCGTCGAGGTGACCGAGACCGAAACGACCATCCGGGCGCATGGCCTGCGGATCATTCACGAACTGATGCAGACCAACACCCAGCTCATCGTCAACCACACGGCCTGGAAAGACGAAAAGAAGCGGGAAAAGATCGAACAGATCGCCCTGCTGCTGCAGGGAGCGCTGCTGGGGGACAAGATGGTCGGCATCAAGATGAATGTTCCCAAAAACAGACTGTCGGAAATTGTGGGACTCCTTCCCAGCCTCAATGCCCCCACCGTCGCCGAACTGTATGAATCCGACTGGATGTCGGTCGAATCGGTGGTCTACAACAACGAAGTGCGGGATCTGATTCCCCGGCTGCTGCGGAAAGGCGCCGAGGGCATCATCGAGTACCCGCTCAACAAGGTGATTTAGGAAACCGCCATGATTGCAAGCCGAATGAACGGGATCAGCTCGTTTATCGTCATGGATGTGCTGGAGCGGGCCAATGAACTGGAACGCAGCGGAATCAATGTGATTCACCTGGAAGTCGGCGAGCCGGACTTTGACACACCCCGGTGTGTCAAAGACGCCTGCTGCGGGGCCCTGGACAGCGGCCATACCCATTACACCCACAGCATGGGACTGTATCCGCTCCGGGAGGCGATCTGCGACTATTACGCCCGGACCTACGGTGTACAGGTGGAGCCGGACCAGGTGGTGGTCGGCTCCGGCACATCCCCGGTGATGTTCAGCCTCTTCGCCGTTCTGCTGGAACCGGGGGACGAAGTCATCATCTCCGATCCCCACTACGCCTGCTACCCCAACTTTATCAAGTTCATGGGGGGCATACCGGTTACGGTTCCGGTGTATGAGTCGGAGGGATTTCAGTACCGGCCCGAGGCGATCCGGGAGCGGATCACGGACCGGACCAAAGGGATTTTCATCAACTCCCCGTCCAACCCGACCGGAAACCTCCTGTCGGCGGACCGGATGAAGGCCATCGCCGGGATGGCACGGCCTGACGGCCCCTTTGTCATCTCGGACGAAATCTATCACGGTCTGGTCTATGAAGGAAAAGAGCATTCGATCCTGGAGTTTACCGAGGATGCCTTTGTCTTTAACGGTTTTTCCAAGCTCCATGCCATGACCGGTCTCCGGCTCGGGTATCTGATCGCCCCGAAACCCTTTATCCGGCCGATCCAGAAGATTCAGCAGAATTTTTTCATCTCCGCCAATGCCATGATCCAGATGGCGGGGCTGGCGGCCCTGACCGAAGCCGAAGCCGATATTGCCCGGATGAAGGATATTTATAATGAACGGCGGAAATTCATGATCGGCAGACTCCGGGAAATCGGGTTCGGCATTACGGTGGAACCGACCGGGGCATTCTATGTCTTTGCCAACGCGAAGCATATTTCCAGTGACTCCTACCGGCTTGCCTTCGACATTCTGGAAAAGGCCCATGTCGGTGTGACACCGGGGATCGATTTCGGAGAAAACGGGGAAGGATATCTCCGGTTTTCCTATGCCAATTCCCTGGAAAATATCGCCGAGGGGCTCGACCGGATCGAAGCCTACCTCAACACCCTGTAGCGGAAGGACCGCATGAAAGTCACCTCTGCCGAATTCGTCACCAGCGCCGTCAAGCCGGACCAGTATCCCCCGCCCGAACTGCCGGAGATCGCCTTCGCGGGCCGGTCCAACGTGGGGAAGTCCTCGCTCATCAACACACTGGTCAACCGGAAACGGCTGGTCAAGACCAGCCGTACCCCGGGCCGTACCCAGCTGATCAATTTTTTCCGGGTCAACAACCGGGTTTCTTTCGTGGACCTCCCCGGCTACGGGTATGCAAAAGTTCCCGACGCGGTCAAAAAGCAGTGGGGCCCGATGATCGAAACCTATCTC
>JBEPXL010000458.1:0-3725 GCA_041641935.1 Desulfobacteraceae bacterium
CCTCCCAGGCCGCCTTCCAGACCAGCAGGCGGGAGGTTTCCACCTTCTGGTACATCTCGGCGATCTTGAACTGGAGCGACTGGAAGCCGGAGAGTTTCTGGCCGAAGGCCCGCCGTTTTTTCATGTAATCGATGGCAAATTCCATGGCCGACCGGGCCGCGCCCACGGCAAAGGCGCCGATGATGGGCCGGGTTCTGCCAAAGGTCCGCATGGCCAGCAGAAACCCTTCCCCCGGTTCGGCCAGCACATTGGCTCTGGGAACCCGTACATTCTTCAGATGGACCCCGACGGTGTTGGAGCAGCGCTGGCCCATTTTGGGAATCGCCCGGCCAATCGACACGCCCTCCCAGGCGGTTTCCACCAGAAAGGCACAGATGCCTTCATGCTTGCGCTTGGGGTCCACCGTGGCAAACACCGAAATATAGTCGGCAACACCGCCGTTGGTAATCCAGTATTTTGTGCCGTTCAGGATGTAATCATCCCCATCCTGCTCGGCCCGGCACTGGATTCCCGATACATCAGAACCGGTGACCGGTTCCGAGGTGGCAAAGGAAATCAGTTTGAACTCGTTGATAATCCGGGAAAGATACTCTTTTTTGGCCTGTTCGTTGTTTGAAAGAGCCAGCGGTTCCATTCCCAGGGAATTGTCGAAGATCGATGTGGCAAGCCCCGGACAGGCGGCTGCGATCTCTTCGGTGATCAGCGCCGACTCTATGCTGCCGTAGCCCTTGCCGCCATATTCAGCGGGAATATCACTGTTCATGAGCCCTGCATCATAGGCTTTTCTCAGAATGCCGGGGGGAAGCTGATCCTTTTCGTCATAATGCCAGGCGATGGGGAGTATTTCGCGAAGTGCAAAGGCCCTTGCCTGCTCCCGGAGCTGTTCCTGTTCCGGCGTAATGTGAAAATGCAGCATGGTGATACCTCCTCATTTTTAGTGTTTTTTTCTCTCTCTCTGCACGCACCAACAAAAAAGGCATTCCGCGGTTACCCGCAGAATGCCTTCCGGTGTTCGTATTGGTTCAGCTTACAGCTTGGTTACATTCGCCGCGGCCGGGCCTTTGTCCCCCTGCTCTACTTCGAATGCAACCCGATCGCCTTCGGCCAGTGTTTTAAAGCCGGACATGCTGATCGCGGAATAGTGGACAAACACATCGCCCCCTTCTTCCTTTTCGATAAAGCCATAACCCTTTTTGTCGTTAAACCATTTTACTACACCGTTTGCCATAATAACTACCTCCTTTAAAAAAATCCCCAACACCGATTCTCCGGTGAAACCCCATTCCCCCGGAAAACCGGAAACGATATGCTGATCTGCGCAGGGCAGTTACAGCCGGTGGTACTAATCGAGAGAATAAATCAATTTGTCTTTTTCACCTTTTCTGCGGCGAATGACTTTGCAGACGGGACGTTGTGACTCGGGCCTGCAGGGCTGATCTTCATCCTTTAATCCTTCTTTCAGCATTTGACGAAGTCTGGCCTCAAGCTCGATTTTCTTTTCGTGTTTCATGATAGAATTGGGTTCACTTTCTTCTCAATAGTGTTTATGAAATTAGGTATCAGCATGGATAATAAATGCAGGAATCCGCCGTTATTTCTGTGACAATGCGCACAAATTCATCAGCCGGTCGCGGAACGTCTGTTCCGATCGGGGAATGTCAAACGGTATGCTTTACGGTTCCATATTTTGGTACGGGTCAAATGATGCACACTAGCAAGCGGTGTCTCTGCCGGAAAGGTCCGTATGGACGTATCAGGAAGGGAACATATGGAATTGGTGCGGCATGAACTGCCGGAAAGCGGTCGTCTGGAGCTTTTACACACTGTGCTTTTGCTTGATTGAATGAAAAACGGTGAAAGAAATATGATTGATTTACCCCTGTATATAAATGTCATAATGGAACAGTATGAATTTGTCAAACCTTATTTGTGATTTTTAACAGAAAGTTTGCACAGGGTTTCTCACTGAACGGAAATTCATATTTTTTTCATTTGGTTATAGAACCGCATCATTGTTCATGCTGCAGTGCAATATCCAAATTCCTGTCTCTGCAGTTTCATCAGATGAAAAACGGGTCAAGTTTGTTTCCATCTTCTCTTTTATCAGCAGAAACAGAAGCCGGGTTCCGGTTTATCTGATGACTTTCTGCATATCAGAAATATAATTTCTTTATGAGGGATTGGCAAGCATGGAACTGCATTTTTCTGCACACAGAAAAAGCCCGTTCAGCCACTGATGCTGCAGATGGACAGGGAGAACTGCCGCATCGGTTACAGGCGTTCATCTTCTTACCATGAACAAAGGAGACGCTATGGGAAAAAATGTTACCCAAAAGCTGATCGCATCCCACCTGGTGGATGGCGAAATGACCCCGGGCAGCGATATTGGTCTGCGGATTGACCAGACCCTGACCCAGGATGCCACCGGGACGATGGTGATGCTTGAATTCGAAGCCATGAACATCCCCCGGGTCATGACAGAAGTGTCGGCTCAGTATGTGGATCACAATCTGCTGCAACTCGACTTCAAAAACGCGGATGATCATCTGTTTCTCCGCAGTGCCTGCAAAAAATTCGGTCTCTGGTACAGCCGTCCCGGCAACGGTGTCAGCCACCCGGTCCACATGGAACGGTTCGGAAAGCCCGGCAGAACCCTTCTGGGCTCTGACAGCCATACCCCGTCAGCCGGGGCAATGGGCATGCTGGCCATCGGCGCGGGCGGTCTGGATGTGGCGGTGGCCATGGCCGGAGAACCCTTCTACATCAAAACGCCGCAGGTATGGGGCGTGAAACTGACCGGACAACTGCCGGACTGGTGCAGCGCCAAGGATGTCATCCTGGAGATGCTGCGCCGCCACGGGGTGGACGGCGGTTTCGGAAAAATCATTGAATACTTCGGCCCCGGGCTCGATTCCCTGAGCGCGATGGACCGCCTGGTCATCGCCAACATGGGCGCGGAACTGGGGGCGACCACCACCGTATTTCCCTCGGATGCGACCGTCAGGGCCTTTCTGAAGGCCAACGGCCGGGAGGCGGACTGGTCGGAACTGCTGCCGGACGCAGACGCTGCCTATGACATCGATGAAGAGATCAATCTGTCGGAGATTGAACCGCTCATCGCCCTCCCCTCCAGTCCCGGCAATGTGGTGCCGGTGCGGGAGGTGGCCGGCAGGGAAATCTACCAGAGCTATATCGGTTCATCGGCCAATCCGGGGATGCGGGATCTGGCCGTTCCCGCACTGATCGTGGACGGAAAACAGGTCCATGACCGGGTCTCCTTCGACATCAATCCGGCATCCCGCCAGATCGTGGAAAACATGATCCAGCAGGGCCTGCTGGAGAAACTGATCCATGCGGGGGCCAGAATTCACCAGCCCGGATGCAACGGCTGCATCGGCATGGGCCAGGCCCCGGCCACCAACGGCATCAGCCTCCGGACCGTACCCCGGAACTTCCCCGGACGGTCCGGCACAAAGGGCGACCAGGTCTACCTCTGCAGCCCGGAAACCGCAGCGGCCTCGGCGCTGACCGGCGTCATCACGGACCCGCGCACCCTGGAGATGCCGTACCCGGCATTCAAGGAACCGGAAACGCTGGTAGTCAACCGGGACATGCTGGTTCCGCCGGCTGCGGAAGGAGAAGTGACGGAACTGGAAAAGGGACCGAACATCAAACCCCTGGAACCCTTTGAACCGCTGTGGGAGGTGATCGAAGGGCCGGTGATC
>JBEPXL010000459.1:0-3725 GCA_041641935.1 Desulfobacteraceae bacterium
TCTGTATATGATGAGCGGTGAAAAACCGGATGAGGAACTGACCCGTTTCATGGATACGGCCCTGGTTCTTCATGCCGAACACTCCTTCAACGCCTCCACCTTTGCCTCCCGGGAGGTCGCGTCTACTCGGGCGCATATTTACGCGGCGGTTGCGGCGGCCGTCGGTTCTCTTTCCGGGGCGCTTCACGGGGGCGCCAATACACGGGTCATGAACATGCTCAAGGAGATCGGCAGTGTGGACCGCATTGATGAATATCTCGACAGGACCCTCTCCTCCGGCGGAAAAGTCATGGGCCTCGGCCACGCCATCTACAAGGTGGACGATCCCCGCGCCCTGATCCTGGCGCCCATGTCCAAAAAAATGGGAGAACGGATCGGGGATACCCGGTGGTATGAAATCTCCGCCGAACTGGAACAAAAGGCGAAACATGCCTTCAAAAAGCACAAGGACATGGATATTTTTGTCAACGTGGATTTTTACAGCGCTTCGCTCTACTATGCAATGGGCATTCCCATCGACTTTTTCACACCGGTATTTGCCGTATCACGGGTTGCCGGCTGGGTCGCCCATGTGCTGGAGGAACAGTTTGCGGAAGCCGCCCCCAAACCGATGCTGTACCGTCCGGAGTCAGAGTACATCGGCGACTACTGCGGTCCGGAGGAATGTACGCTTGATCCCATCGAAAGCCGATAGAAGGGCCGGCACAGCGGGGCGCACGGCTGTGCCGGAAAGGAACCAATGGTAAAAGAACAGAACCAGAACATGCGGATGACGCGGCAGCGCCGGGTCATTCTGGAAGAATTGCGGCGGATCGAGGGGCATCCGACGGCGGAAGAGGTTTTTGAAATCGTACGCCGGGAGCTTCCCCGCATCAGCCTGGCGACCGTTTACCGGAATCTGGAAATACTTTCGGATCTGGGGGAGATCCAGAAACTGGAATTCGGCGGTACACAGATGCGGTTCGACAGTGAGACGGAAAAACATTACCATATCCGGTGTATCAACTGTGACCGTGTGGACAACGCCCCCATGAACGTGATGGAAAATGTGGAGAACACCCTGTATGGTGCGACCGAATACAAGGTAATGAGTCACCGGCTGGAGTTTCTGGGGCTGTGCCCGGTCTGTATGGAAAAGGCCATTGAACGCGAGTCTCTTGAAAAGGCGGAGAAATACTCGAATTCCGAAGATGGGGCGTCCCGCACTTCTACCAAAGCGTCGAATTTCTGACAGCGGAAACCGGTCATTTCATGCAGGGGGCATTTCGTCCGGGCGGGCGGGATGCCCCTTTGCTTTCAGGGACTGTTGCGGGATTTGCCGTTGACATCCTGTCTGCTCTGTCGATATGTTGCCTGTAACTTTTCGATAAATTTCCACCACAAGGAGAATATAATGAATGGTTTGCGTTTGAACGGTCGATCTGTTCCGGCTCTGTGTCTGGGCATTCTGCTCTTCTGCAGCATGGCGGTGTCGGCCCGGACCTCCGGTGACAAAACCTATCAGGTCGGGTATATTGAAGCGGGAACCTACTGGACCTATACCAGTACACTGGATGCGATCAAGGAAGCGCTGAAAACCGCACCGGAATGGAGCAGCCTGAACTGGAGCGGGAAGATTGCCTTTCCAAAGAATGCCTATTTCAGCCCGGGATGGGAAAACGAGTCAGGGCTCAGGGAGGCGGCGAAACAGCTGATGAGCCGCAGCGATCTGGACCTGATCATCGCGGCCGGCACCGCTGCGACCGGTGCGCTTCTGGAGGTCAATAACGGAAAGACACCTGTGCTGGCAATGGCGGTGGCGGATGCGGTCAAGTCCGGTTTTGTAAAGAGTGAAGCCGAATCCGGCACGGGCAACTTTACCGTCCGTGTCGTACCGGGCCGTTACAAGCGCATGTTCCAGATTTTTCATGACGTCATCGGTTTCAGGAAGCTGGGCCTGATGTATCCGGATACGGAAAACGGCAGAAAGTATTCCAATGTCGAGGATGCCCAGGCCGTGGCCCGGGAACGGGGTTTTGAAATTGTGAAATACCCTAAGATCGGTATGGGCGAAACAATGGAGGACTGCATAAATGGAATTGAGTTCCTGATCGATCAGGACATTGATGCCTTTTTTATTCCCACTCTTAATTGTTTTGACTGGCAACAAAGTGATGTAAAAATGCTGATCGACATGCTGATCGCCAATAAAATTCCGACATTTGCCCGGGAAGGAAGCAAGATGGTGCAGGCCGGGGCGCTGATGGGATTTTCCACCTATGATTTTACGGAACGGGGCCGTTTTCTGGCCGAACGTGCTATCCGTATTCTCTCGGGTGAATCGGCCGGTTCTCTGCCGATGGTGGACAATGCCATTCCGAAGATTTCCCTCAACCTTCATGTGGCGGAACTGATCGGATTTGATCCTTCCTTTGATATCATTGCCGCCAGTGATGAAATTTATCAGGAAATTACGCTGCCGGAAGAGCGTAAAGTCAAGTAACCACACTCTTCCATCTATGATACGTTTTCTTTTGCGAAGTGCGGAGTTTTCTGATGTCTCCGCACTGTATCATCTTGCCTCTCAGGCAGCGCTTCTCAACCTTCCGCCGGATAGGAGAATCCTGGAAGAAAAGGTAGACAGAAGTATCAGGTCCTTCTCTGATCTATCTTCTGTCGAGGATGCAGAATACCTATTTGTTCTGGAAGACAGGGAAACGAATGGTATTGCGGGTGCATCCATGATTCGACCCTATTATGTTTCTTTTACCCGGCCTCATTATTATTTCCGGGTAGTGCAGAAGAATTCATATCAGATTCTGAAACTTGGATGCACTACGGAAGCCATGAGTGGTATCGGAGGGCTGATCCTGGATGTGAACTATCGCGGCGGTGTTCAGAAGCTCGGAAAACAGATCAGTCTGATTCGGCTGCTGTACGCGGCTATGTTCCCGGATAAATTTACTTCATTTATTCTTTCTGAACTGATGGCACCTGTGGACGACAATGGTGTAAATCATTTTTGGGAAAAACTGGGAAGACGGTTCACAGGCATGAAGTATGACAAAGCTCTTGCATTCGCCCGCCAGAAAAACAGAAGTTTTATTCATGACTATTTTCCTGATGAGTTGATTCTGTCAGCAGCAGAACAGCCTATTCATCGAAGCCGGGAAGCAGTGATGATATCAGGGAAGGGGGAACAGCATATTCTGGAGAAAACAGGTTTTCGCTATCTCCACACGGTGGACCCAATGGATGGAGGACTTCATTATGGTACACCTCTTCAGGAAATGACGCTTTTTGCCGAGGGAAATTCTTATCCTGTCAAAGAAGCAAAATTATCCACAGGTGAAATGAAGCTATCCCTCATCGGCATGATCCGTGACGGTCGATTTCAGGGCGGATGTGTCCCTGTCCGGATTGACGGTGGAATGGCGCGACTGCCATTGCCGGTTATTCGTTTCTTTGGTATCCGGAGGTTGGACCGAATATTCATTGCGCCGTTTCGCTGACGGGAGCTTTGATTTGTTGAGTGACAGTACAGTGAAAAATACAAGGCTGCATGACAAAGAGAAAATGCCTAATATTCCAATGGTTTGTTCATAACCGAGTTTTGCTGTCATATACCCCACCACCAGCGGCCCCGACACATTGCCGACCCGTTCCCAGAACCGGAAGAGGCCCATACCGGTTCCCACCCCGATGGTATTGACAATCTCCGTTTCGGAGATCAGTGACGCCTGGGA
>JBEPXL010000460.1:0-3710 GCA_041641935.1 Desulfobacteraceae bacterium
CCATTGGCTCATTGTTGGCAGAGATGGCCGCAACCTGGCTGATGTCGGACTTTCCCTTGATCTGCCTGGAGATGGATTTCAATTCTTCCACAACCGCGACAACGCCTTTGTCGATCCCGCGTTTGAGCGACATGGGGTTGTGGCCGGCGGTGACCAGTTTGTGTCCCTCGGTATAGATGGCCTGGGCCAGAACGGTTGCCGTGGTGGTTCCGTCACCGGCTGTGTCGCTGGTCTTTTTGGCGACTTCCTTGACCATCTGCGCACCCATGTTTTCATACTTCTCCGCCAGTTCCAGCTCTTTGGCCACACTGACGCCGTCCTTGGTGACAGTGGGCGCGCCGAAGCTTTTCTCCAGAACCACGTTTCTTCCCCTGGGCCCCAGGGTAACCTTGACCGCATTCGCCAAGGTATTGACCCCACTGAGCATATGCTCACGGGCTTTGGTGCCATACGCAATCATTTTTGCAGGCATGTTTCGTTCCTTCCTCTACAATATAGAAGTGTTGGATCATCAATTCCGGCCGGACCCAGAGGAAAAAGAAAAATTTGCCGCCGGAAATCTTCTGAATCTGTGTTTACTGCTGTTTATTCAAAAACGGCCAGCAAGTCGCTCTCCCCCATGAACATATGTTCAACGCCGTCGATCTTGATCTCGGTTCCTGCATATCTTGAAAACAGAACCCGGTCTCCGACCTTGACTTCCAGAGGCGTCCGGCTACCGTCCTCATTCATTTTTCCAGGGCCGACCGCAACAATATTGCCCTCCTGGGGTTTTTCCTTTGCGGAATCCGGAATAATAATTCCTCCTGGTGATTTCTGCTCCGACTTAACCCGCACTACCAGTACTCTGTCATTCAAGGGCCTGATGTTCATAGCCTCCTCCTTACCGCATTTTTTGCAAGAGAATTGAAATAAGGTTTATCCATTCCTTACTGCCGATCTGCTTTCCTCCGTTCTCCTGCATACAATTCCCCTTCTGCCGCAATCGTGTGGGGGAAGCGGCGAAGAAGACAATCATTTTTTGCTGCAGAAACCCGGAACAGAAGAAATACGTTCCGTATATCAAAGGAAAGTGGACCCGGCAGGTGCAGAATGCTCTGTGTGATTCCCCTCCATATACCAGAAATCACACCTGCATCGGCGCCTGTGGTCCCGGTTTCAGGACCGGTTGACCACAGGTAATTTTGTTGCAAAATACTAAATCAGGAATTTCTATTGTCAAGGCAGGGCAGAAGATTTTTCAGCCGGATCGCTTCCCGGTCATGGTGTCGATACGGACCCGGAAGACCAGGGTCTTTTCCAGCGCGGCATCCGGATAGTCCCAGGTTCCGTCGCCGGCATAATGACGCATGATGGTATCGAGGGCCTGACGCCGGTCAGCGGGGTCTGTCAGGAATTCGGCATTGCCATACCCGATGACACTGCGGTACGCCAGCCCCCATCCGCAGGGCTTTGTTCCGGCAAGGACGCTGACATCCGTCTCCGCCTCAAAGCAGACCCGGCTGTTCTGCCGCAGAATCTCCAGCTTCCGGCCCTCCGTGGCACAGTGGAAGAAGAGCGTGTTGTCGGCATAGCCGAAACAGAGGGGCACGAGGTAGGGATGACCGTCTTCATCGACCATTGCGATACGGCAGACCGGGGCACTGTCAAGAATAGCTTCGATCTGATCCTTTTCGGTGACGGCTTTCTCTTTGCGGCGCATTATTTCCCTTCCCCGCCGATAAAGCCGATGTCCGCGGGATCAATCACGCCCTTGAGATGGTCGGCGACAAAGGTCGGCAGCGCGAAGGCGGCGCGATGAATGGCGGGATTGTAATACCGGAACCGGATACCGGAGGATGCAATGCGGCTGTCATTCACATTCCGGACCGGGCAGAGCCCTTTGGAGGCGAATCCGAAACTCCAGAGACCGCCGGGATAGGTCAGGTTGGAGAAAAGATAGACATGAAGCCGTTCAAAAAAAGGACGCTGGTTCGTCAGCATGGGACGCTGGACCGCCTGATCGTAGAACGGGGATTCTGCCTGGGTAATCAGAATGCCGTCATCGGTCAGCCGCCGGGCTGTGTTTTCATAGAATTCCTTATTGAAAAGGGGCGTTGCCGGCCCAACGGGATCAGTGGAATCGACCAGGATGACATCGAACTGCTCTTCGGATTCTGCCATGAATTTGACACCATCCTCGATCCGGAGTTCCAGGCGCGGGTCGTCCAGAGAACCACTGACCGCTGGAAGATGTGCCCGGCAGGCGTCCACCACCATTTCGTCGATCTCGACCATGACCACCCGTTCCATGCCGGGATGTTTCAGCACTTCCCGGGCGGTTCCGCCGTCGCCGCCGCCGATGATCAGCACCCGGCGGGGATCGGGATGGACAAAGAGGGGTACATGGGCGATCATTTCATGGTAGATGAACTCGTCCCGTTCGGACAGCATGATCAGGCCGTCGTTGAGGAGCATGTTTCCAAGGTCGGTAGTCCGGACCACGTCCACCCGCTGAAATTTGCTCTTTCCGGAAAAGAGGGTTTGTTCGACCTTGAAGCTGAGGGCGGTGTTCTGATGCGGTTCCGTTATCCAAAGCATTGACTCACTGGCTTCCATTCATTCTCCTTTGTTCGTTCCAACTGTTCGCGATTTCAATTTTTGTTCCAAATATCAGATCTTACGGTTTTTCCGGCCCTTCGATCAAAAACTGCTCGCCGCACTGGGTGCAGGTGGTGATGATACCGATACTGTCCCGGGGCTCCCGGCAAACCTGGCGGCAGCAGGGACACTGTACCTGGATGAATCCGGTTTCACCGGATATCGGGGAAGCGTGACGGAGCAGGCGGGGAAGAAACTGCTGAAACTGGAGAACCAGAGACAGAAACATGGCCATTACACCGAAAAAGCCGGGGATGTAGAGTTTCTGTTCCGCACGGACCAGTTGAAACAGAATGACCAGAAACAGACCGGTCAGGGCAAACGGGACGATCTGCCGGACGCTGAGCATGGCCAGGGCATAGAACGCCACCAGAACCAGCACGATGATGCCGCCTTCCAGAAACCGGTCCGTTCTGCCGATGACCAGTTCCAGCGCGAGAGCAAACATCCAAATATTTATGAGCAGACCGAGAATATCAAAGAGGCTGTCAACCCGGCAGTCGATAATGTTCCATTTGGTGAGGGCCAGGATGATCATCAGGGAGAGAATGGTGGCAAGCACTGCCGGAAAGCGGATGATCCAGTCAACACCGAATGGCATTATGGCCCAGTGAAGCCAGGAAGGGGCTCCCTGCCAGAGGGCCGGGACTTTCCAGAACGAGAAGCAGAGAATGGCGACGATGCCCAGCAGGAGGCCGGTTATCTGGCGGAGTCGGTTCTCGTTCCATTCGCCAAAAATGATACGTATGAATCTGCGGGACCAGTTTGCAGGAACAGGTTGAATTCCTTTCCGGCTGAGCAACGGAAAAAATCTCTTGCATGTGGTGATGCCGAGAAGCAGGATTGCAGTGAAAACGAGCAGAATTGCCCCGCTCTGTAGCGTGAGGGATACTTCGATCTTTTCCAGCGCGGCTTCCCGGAAGGTGATCCAGCGCCATGTTTTCGATACGACACCGGACTCTTTTACAAAATGGTAAATGGAAATCCGGCTCCAGGCAAGAAGATAGATCAGGGAAAAAACACCTGTAACGGTACTGATGATTGTTGTGCTCCTGTCCTTCACTCCCTTT
>JBEPXL010000461.1:0-3690 GCA_041641935.1 Desulfobacteraceae bacterium
TCCCGGAATGGCCTGTCACCGGAGAAGGATGTCCAGATGATCCGGGTCGATTTCTTTGACATGGGTCTGGCACTGGCAAGGGGCGGCATCGATGCCTTTCTCTCCGGTGAACCCTTTCCGACCATCACCGTGGTCGAGGGATACGGCAGAATCCTTTCCTATCCCTACTATGATGAAACCATCGGAACCATCAACGCCGGTATGATCGTCCGCCGGGACACCATTGAAACAGATCCGGAACGGGTACTGCAACTGGTAAAAGCCCACGCGGAAGCTACAGAGTACCTGAAGAATCATCCGGAGGAATGGCTCAAACGGGCCTCGTCTTTCGGTACGGATCCGGCCATCCTCAAGAAAGCCGCTCCGAATATGGAACTGGCCTGGGAAATGGATGAAGCCTTTGTGCAAAGGGTAAAAGCACTGGGCCAGCGGATGGAAGCCCTCGGGGTGATCGAACGGCAGCCGGATTATGAAAAGCTGTTTGATCTGTCCTTTGTGGAGAAAATCCGCTCAGAAGCCGGAGAGCAGCCGGAACCCGATGAATAATCCAGCGGACCGGTTTACCGGACTGAACAGTCTTGTTCCCTGGATTCTGCCGGCCCTCTTCATTCTGCTCTGGTTTGCGGTCAGCGAAACCGGACTGGTTCCCGCATACCTGCTGCCCCATCCGGCCCGCATCGGACGGACCGGGTTTCTCTATATCTTCGGTGAAGCCGGAGAAGCGCCCTACGCGGGACGTTTTCTGGAGGATGCCCTGGCCAGCCTGACCCGGGTCATGCTCGGATTTCTTCTTGCGGCGGCCCTGGGGATTCCGCTGGGGGTCATGTCAGGCCGGGTGGCTCTGGTCCGGAAACTGCTCAGCACCAGCATCAATTCCCTGCGGGCGGTTCCGGGTATCAGCTGGCTTCCGCTGGCCCTGGTCTGGTTCGGCATCGGCATGAAAACCACCGTTTTTCTGGTGGCGCTGGCGGCTTTCTTTCCTATTTATCTGAATGCCGCAGCCGGTGCGCGGCAGGTGGATATCCTGCTCCTGCAGGCCGGGGCCATGATGGGGGTCCGGCGGCTACGGGGCACCTTTGCCATTCTCCTGCCTGCGGCCATGCCTCATATCATTTCCGGGCTCCGGCTGGGGCTCGGGATTTCCTGGGCCTATCTGGTGCTGGGAGAACTGACCGGTGTTCCCAACGGACTGGGCGCTGTGATCATGGATGCCCGGATGCTGGGCCGGATTGATATTATCATCGTCGGTATTATTCTGATCGCTTTTCTGGGACGTGTCAGCGATCAGATACTGAACGGACTGCTTAAACTCTGTTTCAAAAGCGCCAGGAGGTTATCGTAAAAGCGAAACTGCAGATCATTACACCCCGTAAAGGTGGAGACGTTCGCAGTGGCGGTGTTCTCCACATCGACCGGGTCAGTAAAGTATTCCGTGGGGGAGACTCTTTCCTCACGGTGCTGGAAGAGATCACCTTCAGTGCCGCCACCGGAGAGCTGATCTGCATTCTGGGGCCCAGCGGATGCGGCAAATCGACACTGCTGAAGGTGCTGGCCGGTTTTCTGCCCCCGGACGCGGGGGAAGTGCGCCTGAACGGATCACTGGTTACCGGACCCGGACCGGACCGGTGTGTGGTGTTTCAGGAAGATGCCCTCTTTCCCTGGCTCACGGTGGAAGAGAATATCGCCTTCGGCCTGCAGGAAAAATTCCGGAACCGGCAGGAAATCCGCCGGGAGGTGGACCGTTTTCTCACACTGGTGGGGCTGCGGGCGTTCCGGGACTATCTGCCGAAGGAGATCTCCGGCGGCATGAAGCAGCGGGTGGCACTGGCCCGGGTTCTGATTCTTCAGCCCAAGGTCCTGCTTATGGATGAACCCTTTGCCGCCCTGGACGCGCAGACCCGCCGGGAAATGCAGAACCTTCTTCTTTCCCTCTGGAAAAAACTCTCCCACACCATCCTCTTTGTCACCCATGATGTCAATGAAGCCGCCACCCTTGCGGACCGGATTCTGGTGATGGACAGCCATCCGGGCCGGATCCGGGAGGAAATCAGGGTCAGTCTGCCCCGCCCCCGGGAACCCGAAGAGAACTCGTTTCATCAGTTCTGCCGGGGGCTGTATGAAAGCATCCGGAACACACCACAGAGAGTTTGACACTTCCCCCGCCTTGGGCTATGGTTTTTCTGCTTTCGCGTAAAATGAAAATCCGGCAAGTGCCTGTTGAATGTTTTCTACAGAAAGAATTTCCATGTCTGACAAACGAAAAGAGAAACGACAGAAGCTGATTCGATATCTGCGGGTATATGACCGGGCAACGGACCGGTTTGTTGGTCATCTGGTGGATATTTCCAATTCCGGAATGCTGCTGGTCAGTGAATCCCCTTTCCCCGGACAGGAAATTTTCCAGTTCTGGGTGGAAATTGTCGCCGAACGGATGGCGCTGACCGCCAGAAGCATCTGGTGCAGCATGGATGAAACAGTGGATTCCTTCCATACCGGCTTTGAATTTGTGGAAATGACACCGGAGATGGAGACGAAAATCGAATGTCTGGTCTATGCCCTCGAAGGCAGAGAAACATAAGCATTGCCCTCAGCCCCTCAACCGAAAGTGAACTGAAAAGGAATGGAAGAAGCGCCGCAGGCGGATAAAATAGCAGAAGAGAAACCGGTTCCCGGGACCGGGAATCAAAAAAATCCCATTCCGGCTCCGGTACGGGATTTTTTATGGAATCTGACCCTGATCATTGCCGGCAGCATCTCCATTGCGCTGTCCGTGAAAGGGATTCTGATTCCCAAGGAATTTCTCAGCGGCGGCATCATGGGCATCACCCTGGGGATCAATTATCTGTTTCCCGCCCTGTCTGTATCCCTGCTCTATTTTCTGATCAACATTCCAATTTTTATTGCAGGATGGCGCATGGTGAGCCGCCGGTTTTTCTGGTACAGCATTCTCGGCGCCGGCACCCTTACGCTCCTTCTGGAATGGGTCGAGGTGACGCTGCCGATCCATGACAACATCCTCAGCGCCATACTGGCAGGCATCTTTACCGGGGTCGGTGCGGGAATGATCCTGCGTTCCAGAGGCTCCGGCGGTGGCCTGGATATCCTGTCGGTAATCCTGATGAACCGGTTTTCCATCCGGATCGGCAATACCTACCTTGCCTTCAATTCGGTGATTCTCACTGTGGCCGCCTATCTCGTCTCCCTGGATGCTGCCCTCTATACACTGATTTACATGTACGTCACCTCGCACATGATTGAAATCGTCGTGACGGGTCTGAGCCGGCGGAAGGTGGCACTGATTATCTCGAACCAGTGGCGGGAGATACTGCAGGTCATTCTCCACAAACTGAACCGGGGGGCCACCGTGATCCATGCCGAAGGGGGCTATTCGGGCAGACCGGAACGGGTGCTGTATACCGTGGTCACCATCCGGGAGCTGGCGCGGCTGAAACATGAAATCCGCGCCATCGATCCCGATGCCTTTGTGGTATTCTACGACACGATGGAAGTGATGGGGTTCCGGATCGGAAACCAGCCCCACTGGTGATGATCACACGACGGCAGATTGGCCGCCGTTGCCGCTATACCAGTTCCGTCTCGAAGGCGGGCGGATTGAGGATGTGTTTTTTGACAAAACACCGGTCGATGACCCGGATGAGTCCCTCCCTGTGTTCTTCGGGAAAATCATCG
>JBEPXL010000462.1:0-3683 GCA_041641935.1 Desulfobacteraceae bacterium
GACCCGGGCGTTCACCCTGCACCGCTCCCGGAGCAGCCGGACCAGTGTGAGGGATGCGGCAAAGTTGACCCGGAAACTGAGCAGCGGCGGCAGCTGGGGCCGGACCACCACGGTAAAATAGAGTCCCCCCGCTTCCGAGTGCCATGCCCGGCGAAGCCGCCCCCGCCCCTTGCGCTGCCGGTCCGTCACGGCGACGGTCATGTGGGGGCAGCCGTTCCGCCCCAGTTTCCGGGCAATTTCCATGGTGGAATCGACTTCAGGCGCGTAGTGAATCTGCGTCGCCCGTCCGGGGAACTCCCACGGATAGGGTGTATCCGGGGAAGAGATCAGCCGGTATCCTCTGGGCGTGGCCTCGATGTCGTAGCCGATCTCCTGCAGATTGCGGATATGCTTCCAGACCGTCACCCGCGAAGTCGCCAGCGCGGTACGGAGGGTTTCACCGGAGACGACATCTTCCGCGTCCCGGAGATATTGAAGGATCTGTCCTTTCATGGCAGTTCGTCCGCTGTTTTCTGTTCCTGTTTTTGAAGTCGTTAACAGTGCAAGGGAGGAAGGTTAACCAGATTGGCGGGGATTTGTCAACGGGAAAAGGTGGTCCGGTGCAGACCGGAGAAGACGGTTACCGGTTCAATGCCGGATCGTCTGGAACGGGAACGGATTGCAGTACCGGATGATCGCCTTCCTGCTTCACCCGGAGAACAAAATTGAAGCGGTCCGCAATCATGCAGCGGTCGAAATCCGGTTCCGGAAACCAGTCTTTCTGTGGATCAAAAAATTTCGCCCCGGCCGGTGCGTGGCGCAGACGGTGACGTATGGCGGAAAAATCCGGCGGACGGCCCTCCAGACGGTCCCGGAGGAATTCCGCGCAGAAGGTGTCTTCCTCCGCAGGCGTCATGCCGCCGGTTCCCATGGCAACCAGGGATACCGTTTCCGGCGGACGGGACTGGATGTACCGGACAATGGCCCCGGCGTTGACAAAACTGCCGGTGATGATCTCATCCGCGCCGGTGGCGTTGACGATCCCCTGTGTTCCGGCGCTGGTGGTATGGATGATGGTTCTGCCGGTGAAATCGACCGTCTCGATTTCCGAAGGGGAATTGCCGTAATCACAGCCGGGAAGTTTTTTCCCGTCCCGCTCGCCGATCAGCACCCGGTCCGGATTCTCCGCCTTGAGCCGGTGGGCCGTCGCCACCGTGCCGACCGGTATGATCCGTTCGGCCCCGCCGGCAAATGCATAGCAGGCCAGGGAAAAGGCACGGAATACATCGATGATGACGACCAGGCCGGTCGCCGCCTTTGCGCCCTCGATCAGTTGCAGCATGCGGATATTCAAATCTGTCATTCCCTATTGATGTGGCATCATCCGGACTCATCGAGCCCGTCTTGACGATGATTAGCAAACTGTGGTAACGGGAGAATTCCTTGCATGATGATGTCGGATTCTATGCAGAATTCCGGTTTACCCCGGCAGGAATATCCTGTCCGGTTGCACAGAGAGAGTTGGGAGTTCCGCCTTCAGGCGGTGAAGGATCACAGTTTTCCCGTGATTGCAGCAATCGATCCGCCTGAAGGGGGAACTCCAGACTTTCCTTTACCGGCCGCAGGATCGTCTTTTTTTGCACATGTATAACCGAAAAGGAGTGGCCATGAAAAGAACATTTCATCATCCGCTGCTGTGGATCACAATGATGGGAATGATCGTCCTTATGACTTCGTCCGTCACATGGGCGGAAGAAGTGGGAGCAAAATCCCGGGCGCAGGAAACGGCGGATGAACTGCCGTCCGCGCCGGATACGAAGGAGAAATGTCCGGTCTGCGGCATGTTTGTGGCAAAGTATCCGGACTGGGTCGGAACCGTTACCTTTTCCGATGGAACCCATGTCTACTTCGACGGGGCCAAAGACCTCTTCAAATACTTTTTTGCCCTGAAACGCTACGCCCCTGACAGGAACAGGGCGGATATCCGACAGATCCATGTGACCGAGTACTATGACCTGAAACCGGTCAGCGCCCGGGATGCCTTTTTTGTCATCGGCAGCGATGTGTACGGTCCCATGGGAAAAGAACTGATTCCCTTTACCACCCGGGAAGATGCCGAAGCCTTCATGAAAGACCACGGCGGAACGCAGATTCTCCGGTTTCCGGACGTGACCCGGGCGGTGATTGAGACACTGGACTGACGGGCGTTTTCCCTCTGAAAACGGGAAACAGCGGCGTCAGATTCAACTTTACTTTTCCGCCGCGTCTGTTTATCCTGACAGGATAACATTCAAAAATATTCAGAAAGGTGTTCGACATGAAAAAGACATTTACCATCACTGGTTTGATATTGCTGTTGCTGCTGACAGGGATGCCCGCTTTTGCCGAGGTGGATGTGACGGTGTTCAGCACATTGAATCTGGAAGAAGAACCGCTGGATATTGCCATTTCCAAAGATGGCATGTGGGTCTATGTCCTGACCGACAAGGGGTGGGTGCGGGTCTATTCCGCCGATGGAAAACTGAACGCGACCATCGCCGTCGGAAAGGAAGTGGACGAGATCGAGGCCGGCCCGCGGGAGGATATTCTTTTCCTCAAAAGCCGGAAAGAAAAATCCGTCCAGATTATCACCTATGAAATCATCAAGGAGATCGACATCTCCAAGGCGCCGGTCAAGGGCGAGGACGATGCGCCGGTAACGGTGACGGTGTTCAGCGACTTTGAATGCCCCTACTGCTCACGGGTTGTGCCGCTGGTAGACCAGATGCTGGAAAAGAATCCCGAGGATGTCAAAATCGCCTTCAAGCATTTTCCCCTCCGGAGCCACAAGCTGGCTCTCCCGGCGGCCAGGGCATCCATCGCGGCCCAGCGGCAGGGAAAATTCTGGGAGTTCCATGACCGGCTGTTTGCCGAAAAGAACCTGAGTGAGCAGAAGATCAGGGAAGTCGCGAAGGAACTTGATCTCGACATGGAAAAATTCGAGGCGGATATGAAGGATGACGCCCTGGGCCGGCAGATTCAGCAGGATATCGCCGACGCCACGGAGATCGGCGTGCGGGGAACACCGACCATTTTCGTCAACGGACGAAAGCTGCGGAACCGGTCTCCCCAGGGATTTCAGACGGCCATTGACGAAGCCCTGAAGTCGTCTTCCGGGGAGAAGGAAACCGCAGAAAAAGCGGACGGCACTGAGGGATAGCATCGCATCGCGGCCAGGCGCAGGGAAAGCGGGCCTCCTGCGGGAAGCGTTTACCGGCCTGCTTTCTGAAACAGTCCCACCCACGCATTCGTCTGCCCCGCCAGACGGAAGGTCGCCCGGAACAGCAGTGCCGACAGAAAGTTGATCAGGTGAAGAAGGACCGCCCGGCGCTGTTTCAGCAGCAAGGCCCGGCTCAGTTTGATGCGGAAGGATTTCTTGCAGAAGTAGACGTCTTTCAGTTTGATGCGGGACCGGCTGTAGTAGGGAATCTGCTCGTCGTTTTTACCGAAAAAGACCTTGATGCTCTTGGGATAGTAGGGCTTGATATGGTCCAGATCCAGGTAGAAATGACGGTGGAGCACCGGAGAAACAATCAGTACATGTCCCCCCGGTTTCACCGCTTCCAGATAGTGATCCATCATCGCCACCAGATCATGGGGCGGTACATGCTCGATAATGTGGGACAGAACCAGCAGGTCCACCGCCGGGGGGGGCTGCTGGTCAT